>NZ_VBVZ01000215.1 GCF_005863185.1 Pseudomonas edaphica | reverse complement strand
CCCCAAACCCCCCAGGGGTGTACGAGACAGAGATGGGCCAGACGGTCGTCGGCCCACGCCTCCCAACGCGCCTGCTGCTGGAACTGTTGCGGCGACAGCAAGGCGCCCGCGGCCCACAGGGGGCGGTCGATCTTCATCACATCGTGTCCTTGCGAAGGGGGTCAGGCTTTGGCCTTGGGCATCTGCGAAACCAACGACAAGTTGACGTCCATGCCTTCGACCTGAAAGTGCGGAATCGCATACAACTTGACGCGGAAGAACCCCGGGTTGTCCTCGATGTCCTCGACCGTCACCCGCGCATCGCGCAATGGGTGGGACGCTTGCAGGTCATCACCCGGGTCGGTCATTTCGGTGACGAGGCCACCTACCCACTTGTTCAGCTCCAGCTCCAACAAACGACGGTCCTTGGTGGTACCGATGTTTTCGCGCTGGATCAATTTGAGGTAATGGGCAATACGCGACAGCAGGAAGATGTACGGCAGGCGTGCGTTGATGCGGCTGTTGGCCGTGGCATCGGCGGTGTCGTACAGCGCGGGTTTCTGGGTGGAGTTGGCCGAGAAGAAGCACGCGTAGTCGCGGTTCTTGTAGTACGACAACGGGATGAAACCGAGGTTGGCGAATTCGAATTCGCGGGTTTCCGGAATCATCACCTCGGACGGAATCTTCACCTGGTTGCCCGTGCCCAGGTCGTAGAGGTGAATCGGCAGGTCGGTGACTGCGCCACCCGACTGCGGGCCACGAATCTGTACGCACCAGCCGTTGGTGATGAAGCTCTTGACCATGTTGGCCGCAAAGGCGAACGAGGCGTTGGTCCACAGGTACTTCTCGTGGTCCGGGCCCTTGACGCTTTCGATGTAATTGAAGCTGCGCACCGGAATAGTGTCCGGGCCATAGGGCAGACGGCCCAGTACACGTGGCATGAGCAGGCCGATGTAGCGCGAGTCATCGCTGTCGCGGAACGACTTCCACTTGATGTATTCGGCGCGGTCGAAGTAGTTACCGATGTCCTTGATCGCCGCGACTTCTTCCATCGACTGTTTACCGAAGAACGCCGGCCCCACCGCACCAATGAACGGCATATGGGCAGCAGCGGCGACTTTGGAAATGTTGCGCAGCAGGGCAATATCCTGCGGGCCGCGCCCGAATTCATAGTTGGAAATGGCCGCCGCAATCGGCTCGCCGCCCGGGGTGTCGTATTCCTGGGTGTAGGTGTGCTGGTACAGGCCGCTCTGGGCAATTTCAGGTACGTCTTCGAAGTCCTGGATCAGGTGATCCTTGCTGATATCCAGAAGTTCGATGCGCACGTTCTGGCGAAAATCGGTCTGGTCGATCAGCGACTTCACGCCGCGCCAGGTGGACTCGACGCGCTGGAAATCCGGGTGGTGCATGATCGCATCGAGTTGACGGCTGATCTGCGTATCCAGCGCGGCGATGTGCTCGTCCAGCAGCGTCTTGTCCAGGCGCTCGACTTTCTGCGACGACTGCTTGAGCAGGTTGAGGAATACGCTGACTGCTGCGGTCACTCGCTCATCGGGCGAAGCTTCGGACAGCACTTCGGCATTCTGGAAGGGCTCGATCGCGCCCAACTCCGATACCGGGTTGAGGTTGATCTTGGCGAACAACGCGTTGTACACGCCCTGGCCGACTTCGGCGGCATAGGTCTGGGTTGGTTGCGGTTGTGAGGATGGGTGTTCTACGGACATGATCAAAACTTCCTTATCAGAAAACCAAGGGCAATCAACGAGCAGAAGGTGGCGCCAGGGCGGCCAGTTCAGCGCGCAGTTCGTCGCTCAGGGCGTCGTCCTTGAGGATGCGCTCCAGCTCATGGCGGAAGGTGGCGTTATCGAGCAGGTTGGATTTGAGGTCGCGCAACAGGTTGCGCATCGCCAGCAGGGCGCGCAGTTGCGGCATTTGCCGGGCGACCTGCTCAGGCTCGAAATCCTTCATGTTGCGGAACGTCAGTGCAATGGACGCTTCGGCGTCGCCCTCGACCAGTGTGTTTTCCACCGCCAGTTTCACACTGGGGGAAAACTCGGCCAGCACGCTGTCGAAGTTGTTCTTGTTGATGTCTACCTTGTTTCGTTCAGATAACGGACGCTGTTCCTGACCGTTGCTGTAATCACCCATGACCATGAGTTTGAGTGGCAGCTCTATCTTTTTCTGCGCGCCGCCGGTGTGCAAATCGAGCTTGATATTTACCCGAGCCTTGGGCACTTCGTTTTGAAAGCTATTTGAAGCCATACGTCCTCCAGACACGCTTTGCGCGACACGCTATTGCGTCACGAACAACAACTGAAACTGGAGTTAATGCTTGGTCGACAGCCTCTAAAGGGTTGCCGTCCTGGCATATAAACTCCGCTGAGAAGCTGCAAAAAGCAGCTCACTTTCGTGTAATAACTGAATACCCACACCTATAGCGTGGTACTTCGCCCTGCGATGGTTTTACCTTCAGCGAGCGGCGGGCAACTGGGCGCCCTGCTTCAGGATTTGCTCCTTTTCAAGCAGCTCGCTGGGCCTGCCCGCACCAAAACAGCGCACAAGAAAATAGCAACTCCTGTCCGGGAGCCAATGACGGTTTGCGTGAGAGCCCCCAGTAATAAACATAACGTTTAAAGAGTATTACATCCCGTTTGAAAAAATATCAATACGTCACCTTCGTTCACATTTTCATGAGTACTCAACACAGCACACCTATATAAGCAATCACGCTCGGAAATTTCCTACATCAATTACTCAAAACTACCGCTAGACACTTAGCCGAATCGAGAAATTATCTCGCTAAATCTTTTCTCCTACATTTGGGGAGGGGGAATCTTTAGCTGTAGGGTTAAAAAACCCTATTAAATGCCCTACACCTCAAGCCGTTTCCAAGAAGCAAAAATTCGAATATTTTTTATGGATAGCGAAAAAAACTCCATTACTAAATATGTCAAAGGCTGCAAAAAAACTTCGCTTTAAAAGTTTTTGATGTGTCAGTGCTTAAAGCGCCAGGCAATGCCTCGCTGCCTGAGCGCCGTGAGCAGCAGCTGCGCGAAAGACAGCCGGAGGCTTGCTGCATCGAACTCAAAAGACCGATTGAGGTAGCACCGCACCAGTACCGCTCAAGCGCAGGCGTGGGAAATTTTCCCGATCAAGACGCCCTACCCGCATCAATATTGAATCCTACGTGCATCAGAAGCCCACCTATCTCTTTGATAATTATCGTATTGACTCTGCCGAAAAGCGGTTTACGAACGCTATGTCCGTTCGCGGCCGACAGGAAATTTCCTACAGAGCCATAGGATTCAGATTGCTTGAATATGCATGGCTTGTAAGTGCTTGAGACAACCCCCTCCTGAGCGCAGACAAGTGCAACCAGGCAGGGCCGATACGGACGTCAGTTTGCTCCATGAGACGTGAACCACCCAGATGACCTCATGAACAAACACACTCAACAAGCACTAAAAACAAGCAACCCCAATCCATACGAGCGGGGAGTCGCTCATTTTAAAAAGCCTGCTAAATTCAATTCTGTTATCCAGCGAGTTTCAGCGCGAATGATTAACGGAACCCCAACTTAATTATTTTTGCGGAGACGGCTTACGCCATCGACATGAACAAAATACATGCTGTGATTTGGAGCGTTTCAAAACACTGTTGGTTGGTCGTCTCTGAACACGCAAGCAGCAGTGGCGGGCGAAGCAGCCGTCGCGCGGTCATTGATCGAAGTGGTTTGGCCAAGACGCAAACGGCACTGGGCGTACAACAACTGCCTGGCTCTATCAATGCTGTTTCACTCAGCTTGCGCATAGTACGCACTGCTCTCATTCCGATGGTGTTGACTCTCGGGACGGTATCCATCGCTGTTGCAGGGCCAGGCGATGGAATCTTCGTCAACGATGGCACTGATAACGGCTGCAGCCGGGTCGGTGACTCGGGCTCGATAAGCGGCGTAACTAACGCGGCGTGTACTCCATCCGACAAGTCAACTCAGACTGATCACTCGCTGTTCTATAACCCACTGGGTCAAGTAGGCCTCGGGGCGACATCGTTGACGCTGGGTAACGAACTCTTTGTCAATGGCGGTTCCACCGCAACACTTTTGGCCCCGGTGACCGCCGGTGCGCATATCAATACCCTCGACATGCGTGGCACTAAAGTCCTGCAACTTGCGAACGGCACTGTTTCGGCCACCTCGCAAGACGCCGTGAACGGCGCCGAACTGTTCAACACCGCAACTTCAACGGCAACCGCGCTGGGGGGTGGCGCTCAAGTCACCGGCACTACCGGGCAGATTTCCGCCCCAAGCTATAGCACCACCACCGTCAATGCAGCGGGCAATGTCACCACCGCCACCACCAGCGCCAATGTCGGTGATGCATTGACCAACCTGAGCACCAGCCTGGCTAACAGCGCTAACGTCAGTGTCAACTACGACGACGCGGCCACCAAGGCCAGCGTGACGTTCAACCCGACTGGCGCTGCAACCACGCTGGCGAATGTTGCCGCCGGCACCTTGAGTGCCACCAGCACCGAGGCGGTCAATGGCACCCAGTTGAATGCTACCAATACCACCGTCAGCGCCCAGGGTGCCCAACTGAGCGGTATGGTCAATGACGGTACGGGCATCAAGTACTTCCACAGCGCTTCAACCAAAGGTGACAGCAGCGCCACCGGTCTCGACAGTGTGGCCATCGGCCCGTTGGCCACAGCTGCCGGCGGCGGATCCATCAGCCTTGGTAACGGTGCCACCACCACTGCAACGGGTGGTCGAGCGATCGCCTTGGGGAACTTATCAAGCGCCCAGAGTAACGGTTCCGTCGCGATCGGCTCTGAATCCACCGCCTCCGGCATTGACGGTCTTGCGTTGGGCTGGCAGGCCCAGGCGCTGGCAGCCGGCGCCGTCGCGCTTGGCGGTGAGGCCGCTGCGTCAGGCAATAACAGTGTCGCCCTGGGCAACAACGCCAGTGCTACGGTCGCAAACTCCATGGCGTTGGGCTCTTTCGCCACCACCACTGCTGCTACTGCGACGACCAATGGCGTGATCAACGGCACCACTTACACCTACGCCGGTACTGCGCCTGTGGGCGTGCTCAGTGTTGGCAATGCAACCCAGCAACGGCAGATCACCAACGTCGCCGCAGGCGAGGTTTCGGCTACCAGCACCAATGCGATCAATGGCAGCCAATTGAACGCGACCAACACGGCAGTCAATGCCTTGGGCGCCCAGGATCAACAATTCACCACCGCTCTGGGTGGCGGCGCGCAGTTGGACCCGACCACGGGGGCCTGGCTCGCACCGAGCTACAGCACCACCACCATCGATACCGCCGGCAATGCCAGCGCCCCTGCCATCAGCAACAACGTGGGCACTGCCTTGACCGGCCTCAGCACCAGCCTGGCCAATATCGCCGCCGTGGGCGTCAAGTACGATGATGTGAGTACTAAAACCTCGGTGACCTTCAACCCAGGTGGCACCGCCACCACCCTGAGCAACGTCGCCGCCGGCACCTTGAGCGCCACCAGCACCGAGGCGGTCAACGGTAGCCAGTTGAATGCCACCAACACCTCGGTCACCGACCTGGGCACCAGCCTCAACACGTCCATTACCAACCTGGGTAACAGTTTCAGCACCCAGTTGGGCAACATCATCAACAATGGCGACGGCATCAAGTATTTCCACAGCGAATCCAGCCTGGGCGACAGCACGGCTACCGGCCTCGACAGCGTAGCCATCGGCCCGGTGGCAACCGCTTCGGCCGACAATGCCATTGCCCTGGGCAACGGTGCCAACGCCAGCATCGCCAACTCCCTGGCTCTGGGTAATGGCGCCACCACCGCTGCGGCCACTGCAACTGCCAGCGGCGTGATCAATGGCACCACTTACAATTACGCCGGCACTGCGCCTGTGGGCGTGCTCAGTGTCGGTGCCGTCGGTGCCGAACGGCAGATCAGCAATGTCGCCGCTGGGCGGGTCTCGGCCACCAGCACCGACGCGGTCAACGGCAGCCAGTTGAACGCCACCAATACCTCGGTGACCGACCTGGGCACCAGTCTCAATACGTCCATTACCAACCTGGGCAACAGCTTCAGTACCCAGCTTGGCAACATCATCAACAATGGCGCCGGCATCAAGTACTTCCACAGCAACTCGGCCCTGGGCGACAGCACGGCCACCGGCACCGACAGCGTAGCCATCGGCCCGGTGGCAACTGCTTCGGCCGACAACGCCATTGCCTTGGGCAACGGTGCCAACGCCAGCATCGCCAACTCCTTGGCCCTGGGTAATGGCGCCACCACCGCTGCGGCCACTGCAACTGCCAGCGGCGTGATCAATGGCACCACTTACAATTACGCCGGTACTGCGCCTGTGGGCGTGCTCAGCGTTGGTGCCGTCGGTGCCGAACGGCAGATCAGCAATGTCGCGGCTGGGCGGGTTTCGGCCACCAGCACCGACGCGGTAAACGGCAGCCAGTTGAATGCCACTAACACCTCGGTGAGCGACCTGAGCACCAACCTGAGCACGCAGATCAGCAACCTCGCCAACAACGCCGGCAACCAGATGGGCCAACTCGGCCAAGGCGTCAGCGCGGCCTTCGGCGGCGGCGCACAAGTGGACCCGACTACTGGCGCCATGACCGCGCCAAGCTACAGCACCACCACCATCGATACCGCTGGCAATGCCACCACCGCCACCACCAGCAACAACGTGGGCGCTGCCTTGACTGGTCTCAGCAACAGCCTGGCCAATACCGCCGCCGTGGGCGTCAAGTACGATGATGTGAACACCAAAACCTCGGTGACCTTCAACCCAGGCGGCACCGCCACCACCCTGAGCAACGTCGCCGCCGGCACCTTGAGCGCCACCAGCACCGACGCGGTCAACGGCAGCCAGTTGAACGCCACCAACACCTCGGTCACCGACCTGGGCACCAGCCTCAATACGTCCATTACCAACCTGGGCAACAGCTTCAGTACCCAGCTTGGCAACATCGTCACCAACGGCGCTGGTATCAAGTACTTCCACAGCAACTCGGCCCTGGGCGACAGCACGGCCACCGGCACCGACAGCGTAGCCATCGGGCCGGTGGCAACTGCTTCGGCCGACAACGCCATTGCCTTGGGCAACGGTGCCAATGCCAGCATCGCCAACTCCCTGGCCCTGGGTAATGGCGCCACCACCGCTGCGGCCACTGCAACTGCCAGCGGCGTGATCAATGGCACCACTTACAATTACGCCGGTACTGCACCTGTGGGCGTGCTCAGCGTTGGCGCCGTCGGTGCCGAGCGGCAGATCAGCAATGTCGCCGCCGGGCGGGTGTCAGCCACCAGCACGGATGCGGTCAACGGCAGCCAGTTGAATGCCACCAATACCTCGGTGAGCGACCTGAGCACCAACGTCAATACCTCGGTCACCAACCTGAGCACGCAGATCAGCAACCTCGCCAACAGCGCCGGCAACCAAATCGGCCAACTCGGCCAAAGTGTGAGCAACGCTCTGGGTGGCGGTGCGCAGGTGGATCCGACTACTGGCGCCATGACCGCACCAAGCTTCAGCACCACCACCATCGACGCGGCTGGCAATACAACCACTGCCACCACCAGCAACAATGTCGGCGATGCCTTGACTGGCCTCAGCAACAGCCTGGCCAACACCGCTGCAGTGGGCGTCAAGTACGACAATGTGAGCACCAAAACCCGGGTCACCTTCAACCCAGGCGGCACAGCAACGACCCTGAGCAACGTCGCTGCCGGCAGCCTGAGCGCTACCAGTACCGACGCGGTCAACGGCAGCCAACTGTTCAATACCACCGCCCAGCTCAATAACTTGATTGCCAACTCCGGGAGCCAAAACCAATACGTCGTCAATGCACTGGGCGGTGGCGCGCAAGTGGATCCGGTGACGGGTGCTGTAACCGCGCCCAGCTTCAACACCACCACCATCGATACGGCAGGCAATACGACCACCGCCACCACCAGCACCAATGTCGGCGATGCCTTGACGAGCCTCAGCAACAGCCTGGCCAATACCGCTGCGGTGGGCGTCAAGTACGATGACGTGAACAGTAAAACGCGAGTGACCTTCAACCCAGGTGGCGCTGCGACCACCCTGACCAACGTCGCCGCCGGCAGCCTCAGCGCTACCAGCACCGACGCAGTCAATGGCAGCCAGCTTTTCTTGACCAATAACACCGTTGTCGGCCTGACGACTCAACTCAACAACATCGTGAACAGCGGTTCAAGCATCAAGTACTTCCACGCCAGTTCATCCAAGGCCGATTCGCTGGCCACCGGCACCGATGCCATGGCAGTAGGCCCTGATGCCCAAGCCAGTGGTACGGCGGCCATTGCCGTGGGCAATGAAACCGTTGCCAGCGGCAGCAGTTCGGTAGCGCTGGGTGACGGTGCGAAAGCCACCGCTGCCGGCAGTGTCGCCATCGGCAAGGGCGCCAGTGACGACCAGCGCGGCACCGAGACCTATACCGGCAAATATTCGAATGCCAGCAACACCACGGCCGGCGTCGTATCGGTAGGCAACGCGACCACTGGCGAAACACGCGTAGTGAGCAACGTCGCTGATGGCAGCCGGGCTACCGACGCCGTCAACGTGCGCCAACTCGATGGTGCGGTGGCCGAGTCCAAGGCCTACACCGATACCAGCCTGAATCAGATTCAAGGCTCTATCAAAAATGTGGACGGCGCGATTGCCAACGTCACCAGCAGCGTAGCCAAGGTCGACGCCGCAGTGACCAGTGTGCAGAACGGCACCAGTGGTGCATTTCAGGTCAATAACACCCGCGCCGCCGCACAACCCAAGGCAACCGGCACCAACGCGGTAGCCGGTGGCATGGGCTCGCAGGCTTCGGGTAACAACAGCATGGCCGTGGGCAGCAACACCGTGGCCAGCGCTGAAAATGCCACGGCAACGGGTAACGGCGCCCAGGCCACGGCACAAAACAGCGTGGCCCTGGGGGCCAACTCGGTGGCGGATCGCGAGAATAGCGTCTCGGTAGGTAGCGCGGGTGGTGAACGCCAAATCACCAATGTCGCCGCCGGCACCCGTGGCACGGATGCCGCCAACATTGACCAAGTGAGCCGCGGCATCATGAATGCCAACATCAACTCCAAGGCTTACACCGACCAGCGTTTTACCGACCTCAAACGTAACCTCAAGCAGCAGGACGACACCCTCAGCGCCGGTATCGCCGGCGCCATGGCAATGGCCAGCCTGCCGCGCTCGTCCGTTGCCGGCGGCAGCATGACGTCGGTGGCGATGGGTAATTACCGCGGGCAATCGGCACTGGCTATTGGCGTTTCGCACGTGTCCGAGAATGGTCGCTGGTCGACCAACTTCATGGGCACTACGAGCAGCCAGAATGACACTGGCGTGGCCGTGGGGGTTGGTTATCAGTGGTGATTGCGAACCGAACCGATAATGAAAAAAGCCCGGCCTGCGCGTAATGCAGGTATCCAATGTGGGAGGGGGCTTGCCCCCGATAGCAGTGTGTCATTC
>NZ_VBVZ01000214.1 GCF_005863185.1 Pseudomonas edaphica | reverse complement strand
ACAGCGGCGGCAAGTTGACCAGTGATGCTCGGTTGACGGCGCGCATTGTCGGGCAGTTGCTCAACCTGACCGGTCAGTTAAGAGCGGGTGCCAACCTGCAACTGGCTGCCGCCAGCCTCGACAACAGCGCCAAGGGCAGCCTCTACGCCAAGGACCATTTGCAGCTCTCGGTCAGCGGCGGGTTGAACAATGCCCAAGGCACGCTCAACAGCGACGGCACGCTCGCTCTCACCGCAGGGCAGGTAGACAACAGCGCCGGCGGGCGCATCACCAGCCAGCAGCAACTCACCGCATCCGTTACCGGCCTTGACCAACACGGCGACGGACGCCTTTACAGCCAGGCGGGCGTAAGCCTGGACCTGAACCACGGCTACCTGAACAACCAAGGCGGCTTGATCCATGCTCCGGGCGCGTTACTGCTGAGTAACCTTGCCAGCGTGGATAACCAGGGTGGGGAAATATCCAGCACCCAGGCGCTGACGTTCACCGCCGATAACCTGGATAACCGTCGCGGCAAGTTGCTCAGTGAACAAGGGCTGGTGGTGCGTATCAGCAAGGCCCTGGACAATACCAAGGGCCTGGTTTCCGCCACCGGGCTGGATCTGCGGGCGAACAGCCTGGTGAATGCCGAAGGCGCCCTCAAGGTTCGCGACGGCCTGGCCGCGTACGTCGAATCGGCACTGGACAACCAGCAAGGCGAAATCCTCGGCGCCACCACCACCCTGGCTGGCGCGTCACTGGATAACAGCCATGGCCTGATCCAGGGTGACAAGCTGCTCACCCTTGATCACTCGGGCGCTGTATCTAACCGCAATGGCCGCCTTGTCACGGGCCACGCGTTGAACTTGACGGCTGCGAGCCTGGACAACACCCAGGGCACACTCACCAGCGACGGCACCCTGAACGCCTTGATCAGCGGGCAGTTGCTCAACCAGGCCGGGTTATTTGCCGCCAGCAGCCAATTGCAACTGACCGCCGCCAGCCTGGATAACCAGGCCAAAGGCCGTCTCACCGGCAAGAGCGACCTGAGCCTGGCTGTCGGCCAATTCGACAACCGCGGCGGCAGCGTTGTGGCGACGCAGCAGTTGCAGCTTAACGGCACGGCGTTGGATAACCGCGACGGCGGCCTGGTCAACTCGGGCAAGGCCATGACCCTGGTGATAGACACCCTGGACAACCGCGCCGGGGAAGTCTCCAGCGTCACCGACCTGACACTCACCGGCAGCCGGCTCGACAACAGCATAGGTGGACGCCTGCTGGCCAACGGCGAGATGCAACTGACCTTGCAGCGGCTGGACAACCAACTCAAGGGCATCATTTCCGGGCAGCGATCGATCAGCCTGAACGCCGCGCAACTGGATAACAGCGGCGAGGGCAGCCTGTACGCCAAGCGCAACCTGTCCATGGCATTGAGCGGTGACTTGAACAACCAGCAAGGCGCTCTGCGCAGCGACGGCGGCTTGAGCGTGCACGCGGCCAGCCTCAACAATGACCGCGGGCGCATCAGCAGTGCCGCGCCATTGGTACTGGCAACCACAGATGCAATCAGCAACCAAAAGGGCGAGTTGCTCAGTGCTGTCGCCTTGACCTTGACCAGTGCCAGCCTCGACAACCAGGGTGGCAAGATCATCGGTGACGGTGCCGTGCAGGTCATCACCGGCGCCTTCAACAACCAGCAAGGCGGACGCCTCACCAGCGCCGACCGCCTCGACCTGGCAGCCGGGCAGGTGGACAACCGCGGAGAGGGCCGCATCGCCAGCGCCAAGGCCCTCACCGCCAGCCTCACCGGCCTCGACCAACGGGACGGCGGCGAGCTTTACAGCCTCAGCGCCCTGACCCTGGACATGAACAAGGGGCATCTGAACAACGCCGGTGGCTTGATCAATGCGCCTGGCCCGCTGGTGCTCAAGAACCTGTCGAGTGTCGCCAACCAGGGCGGCGAGATCTCCAGCAAACAAGCCTTCAGCCTGGCGGCACAAAGCCTGGATAACACCGGGGGCAAACTGCTGAGTGACCAGGCCCTGAGCCTCAAGATCGAGCAGGCGCTGATCAACCTCAAAGGCCAGGTTTCAGCGGCCGGGCTCACGGCGCAAGCGGCGAGCCTGGACAACAGCGAAGGGGAGTTCAGCAGTACCAGGGACCTGACCCTGACGTTGGCCGGTGCCTTGCTGAACGTCGACGGCGAAGTTTCCAGCGCTGGTGCCAGCGTGGTCAACGCCATCACCTTGAACAACCGCAACGGTCAGGTCATGGGCGATGTGAGCCTCGACCTCACGACCCTGGGCGCGTTGACCAACCAGGGCGGCACCGTGGGCGCCGGCCAGCGCTTGCAGGTCGCTTCGGCGAGCCTGGACAACAGCCAGGCCGGTAGCCTGGTCAGCGACGGCAGCCTGGCGGTGAACGTCGCCGGCTTGCTGGACAACCAGGCCAAAGGCAGTGTGTTGGCCAAAGGGCTCGTGGATATTCAGGCGACAAGCCTGGATAACCGTGGCGGGCGTGTTTCCGGGCAAAACCTGCTGACCGTGCGCGGCAACAGCCTGGATAACCGCACTGGCGTGATCCGCGCCAATCAGGACTTGAACCTGCACCTCGGCCAGTTGGACAACCGTGAGGGCGTGCTCAACAGCAAGCAGGCCCTGGGCGTTACCGGCCAGTCGCTGAGCAACCAGGGCGGTTTGATCAGCGCCGTGGGGCCGGTGCATTTGAGCCTGGATAACGTCAATAACGGCAAAGGTCGTATCGCCAGCCAGAGCGACCTGGACGCCACCCTCGGCGTGTTGAACCAGCAAGGTGGCGAGCTGGTTGCCCAAGGCAATCTGACCCTTCGCGGCACCACCCTCGATAACCGCGACGGCGGTTTGGTAGGGGCCACAAAAGCGCTGAAACTCAAGGTCGACAGCGTGGATAACCGCTCCGGTGAAATCTCCAGCCAGATAGACGCCGAACTCAGCGGCCAGTCCCTGGACAACAGCGGCGGCAAGCTACTGGCCGGGACCACCCTGCAATTGACCGTGGCCCAGGTGATCAACCAGGCCAAGGGGCTGGTGTTCGCCCAGGAGGCGCGGTTTACCGGTACGCGCCTGGACAACGCCCAAGGCACCTTTGCCGGCCAGCGTGCGCTGGCCATTCAGCTGGCAGCGGGGTTGGACAACACCCAGGGCAAGCTCAGCAGCGAAGGCACTCTGACGCTGGGCAGCCAACGTATCGACAACACCGGCGGCAGTATTTCCAGCGCCGGTACACTGGGCATCACCAGCGCCAGTGATTTGCTCAACCAGGGCGGTATCGTTGAAACCGCCCAAGGCCTCACGCTGACTAGCACCCGCCTTGACAACAGTCAGCAGGGCCTGCTCAAAAGCCAGGGCGCCGCGACCCTCAACACCGGGCTGTTCGACAACACGCTGGGCGGCCGCCTGATCAGTGCCGACCGCCTTGACCTCACGGCCACCCAGCTCAGCAACGGTGGCCGCATCGCCAGCGCCGGCACCCTTAACGCCAACTTTACCGGCCTTAACCAACAGGGCGGTGAGCTGTTCAGCAACACGCAACTGAACCTGGACATGAACCACGGCGAGGTGAACAACGCCGGCTTGATCAACGCGCCGATCCTGGTGCTGAAAAACCTCGGCAACCTCAACAACCAGAACGGCGAGATCTCCAGCCAGAACGCCTTCACCCTGGCCGCCCGCAACCTCGACAACAGCAACGGCAAGCTGATCAGCAACCAGGCACTGGCCCTGCGCGTCGAGCAGGCCCTGGCCAACGTCAAAGGCCTTGTCAGCAGCGCCAGCCTCATCAGCCGCAGTGCAAGCCTGGACAACACCGACGGTCTGCTCAGCAGCCGTGGCGGCCTGGATATCAGCGCCAGCGACCTGATCGATAACCAGCGCGGCACATTGATTGGCGACGGCGCCTTGCTGCTGGCCGCCGCGAACCTGGACAACCGTGGAGGCGAGATCGCCGGCAAGGCCGAACTGGCCGTCAACGTCAACCGCCTCGACAACCGCAAAGGCCAATTGATCGGCACCCAGACCCTGCACGTCAGCGGCGCCAGCCTTGATAACCGGGGCGGTCTGGTAGGCGCCACAAAAGCGCTGAAACTCGATGTAGGCAGCCTCGACAACCGCGCCGGCGAACTGACCAGCAACGCGGACCTCAGCATCACCGGCCAGCGCCTGGACAACAGCGACAGCGGCCAGGTGTTCGCGGCCAGCGGCCTGAACCTGGCGGTCGAGCAACTGCTCAACCGCCAGGGCGGCAAACTCAGTGGCCAGCGCCTGTTGCTGACGGGCACCGGCCTGGACAACACCGGTGGCAAAATCCTCAGCCAGCAACCGTTGCAGCTGACGCTGGACGGTGACCTGGACAACAGCCAGGGCCTGCTGAGCAGTGAAGGCACCCTCGACATCAAGGCACGCAGCCTCACTAACACCCAGGGCAGCCTCTCCAGTGCCCTGGGGCTGCATGTCGACGTCGCTGGCCAGTTGAACAACCAGAACGGTGAACTGGTCACCGACGGCGCCTTGGTACTGAGCAGCGCCAGTTTGGGCAACCAGCAAGGCAGCATCAGCGGCAAGGGCGCGGTGGCGGTCAGCACCGGCGTGCTGAATAACCAGAGCGGGCGCCTCAACAGCGGCGACACCCTGAACCTGACAGCCAGCCAAGTGAACAACGGCGGCAGCATCGGCAGCGCCAAGGCCCTGACCGCCAGCGTCACCGGCCTTGACCAGCAGGGCGGCAAGCTCTTCAGTAACAGCAGCCTGAGCCTCGACCTGAACAACGGTCAGTTGAACAATCAGGGCGGGCTGATCAACACGGTCGGTCCATTGCTGCTCAATAACCTCACGACCGTCAGCAACCAGAACGGTGAAATCTCCAGCGCCCAAGCCTTCACCCTGGCCGCGCAAAGCCTGGACAACAGCAACGGCAAACTCTTGAGCAACCAAGGCCTGACCCTGCGCCTCAACCAGGCCCTGGCCAACGTCAAAGGCCTGATCGGCGCCGCCAGCCTCAACGCGCACGCAGGCGCCGTGGACAACCGGGGCGGCACCTTGACCAGTCGCAGCAACCTGCAACTGACCAGCGACGGCCTGCTCAACAACCAGGACCAAGGCCTGATCAGCGCCACTCAAATGCTGACCCTGCACAGCGCCAACCTGAACAACCAGAACGGCAGCCTGCTCGGTGCAACGGGCGTCACCCTCAGTGCCATGGCCCTGGACAACAGCGCTGCCGGCCTGATCAACAGCCAGGGCAGCCTCAACCTGAGCGCCGCCAGCCTTAACACCGACAGCGGCGGTGAAGTGTCCGCCAAAGGCGCGATGGACCTGAACCTCAGCGCACTGGCGCTGGCCGGCGGCCGCGTGGTGGGCGAACAGCGCGTGACCCTGGACCTGAACAACAGCGACCTGGACAACCGCAACGGCCTGATCCTCGCCAAAGGCCCGCTGACCCTCAACCGTCTGCGCGCCTTCAACAACCAGAACGGCGAGCTTTCCAGCCAGCAAGACCTGGCCCTGAACACCGGCACCCTGGACAACAGCGGCGGCAAGTTGATCAGCAGCCAGGTGCTGACGGTCAACGCGGCCAACCTGATCAACCAGAACGGCCTGGTCTCAGGTTGGCAGGGCCTGAACGTCGGCGGTGGCAGCCTCGACAACCGCAACAACGGCACCTTGTCCAGCCGCAACGGCGCGGTGGATGTGCGCCTTTCCGGCGAGATGCTCAATGGCGGTGCCGGTGCACTGGTCAGCCAAGGTGCATTGAGCGTCAGTGCCGCCAGCCTCGACAACAGCGGCGGTATTCTCTCCAGCGGCGCGGGGCAAAGCCTCGTCGTCAGCGGTTTGCTGAACAACGCCAACGGTGGCCTGATCGACAGCGGCACCGACCTTGACGTGCAAGCCGCCACCCTGGGCAACCAGGCCGGCACCGTCAATGCACAGCAAACGCTGGCCGTCACCGGCACAGATCTGCACAACCAGGGCGGCACACTGGCCAGCAATGGCCGCCTGACCCTGAGCCTGCTGGGCACCCTCGACAACACCAATGGCAAGCTGGCCAGCGCTGGCGCATTGCTGTTGCAACGCGCGGTTCAGGTCAACAACCAGGGCGGCCAGATCGCCAGCCAAGGCCTGCTGACCCTGCTCGCCGGCGGTATCGATAACCGCCAGCGCGGCACCATCGCCGGCAAGGACCGCCTGGCAATCACCAGCACCGGCCTGCTGCAAAACGACGCCGACGGCTTGATCTACAGCCAGGGTGCCGACCTGCAGGTGAAGGCCGTTGGCCTGAGCAACCGTGCGGGTGTGGTGCAGGGGCAGAGCGGTTTAAGCCTGGACGTCAGCGGCGACCTTGATAACGAAGGCGGCAAGCTGCTGGCGCAGACCGGTGATGTGAGCGTCAAGGCCAACACCCTGAATAACCAGGCGGGCACACTGGCCAGCCTCAAGGGCCTGCTGGATGCCAACGTCGGCGACACGCTGCTCAACGGCTATAGCCTGGGCAACAAGGCTGGCGTGATTCAAGGCCAGCGTTTGCACCTGGTGGCCGGCAGTGTCGACAACCAGCACGGCCGCATCGCAGCGCAAAATGGCGACGCAGTGGTCAACGCCAATTATTTCGCCAACGCCTATGGCGGCTTGTACGCCAAGGACCTGCTACGCGTCAGTGGGGTAGGGCTGGATAACAGCTCAGGCCAAGTGGCGGCGAACCTAATTGAGCTGGGACTCAGCGGCCAACTCAGCAACCATGCGGGGATTATCGAAAGCGACACCTTGCTCAACGTGCGCGCCAACAGCGTCGATAACCAGGGCGGCCAATTGCGCGCCATGGGCGACAGCGGCAAGACCGATTTCCAGATCGCAGGCCTGTTCGACAATCGCAATGGCCGCGTCGAGAGCCGTACCAGCGACCTGACCCTGAATGCCGCAGGCTTCCAGAACCAGGGCGGCAGTTTGCTGCACAGCGGCACCGGGACCTTTGATATTGCCACCGCCAACCTTATCGATGCCGGTGGCAACGTGGTGACGCGAGGTGGCCTGACCCTGGCCGCAGACCACTGGACCAACAGCAGTGTTATCCAGGCCGGGCGTTTGACGGTGAACGTCAATACCTTGAATCAGACCGCCAGCGGGCAGTTGCTGGCGTCTGACAGTCTTGTCGGCAGTGGCGGTAACTGGAACAACGATGGCTTGATCGCCAGCGATGGCACGGCGCAATTAACGCTGGCCGGCAGCTATGGCGGCAATGGGCGTTACAGCAGCGTGGGTAACCTGGGCCTGACTGCCGGCTCAGTGAACCTGAGTACGGCGGCGAGTGTTGCCGGCGGACAAGACAGTACGATCAACGTCGGCGGGCAGCTCACTAACGCCGGGCGCCTGACTTCCGCTAACACCATGGCCCTCACAGCCGCAGAGGTCAGCAATACGGGCACGCTGGCCACGGGTGCCAACCTGACCCTCAGCACCAACACCCTGGTTAACAGCAAGGGTTTGATCACCAGCGGCGGCGACATGCAGTTGCTGGCCAATAGCTTCACCAACGCCTATGCCGATGTCTATGGGCTGGGTGACGTACTGATTGGCAAAGACCCGAACCAGACCAAAGCCGATCTGCTCGATAACCGTTCGGGCACTATCGAGAGCGCTAAGAACCTGACGATCAATGCCATGACCGTCAATAACGTCAGGGACGTGCTGGAGTATTCGGCACATGAAAAAAGCTCGGTGAAGATCACCGAACTTGATTGCAACCTGATCCCGGGTGCCGGTTGTGACTTCCGTAGCAAAGGCCGTCGAAACGGCCTGTGGCAGATCGATGAAATCGATAGCTTGAACGTTACCCGCAGCAGCGTGGCTTCGGGGCTTAGCAGTGGCGCTGACATGCAGATCAACGCCCAGACCCTCAACAACCTGAGCAGCACCATTGCCGCGACGGGCAACCTCACCGCAAACGCGACCACCATCAATAACCAGGGCGTGCAAGCCCAGGCGATCAAGACCACCCGCACCTACTGGAACTTTGTCTCGCAGATTTTCCAGGCCTTGCCGGCGGCTGCCAACTTCAACGCTAAAAATAGCCCCACGCCATCGGCGACCGTCGAGGCAGACCTCAGCTATTTCCTGAGCCTCATGGGCGGCGGCAAGCTCTCGCAAACCATCACCACCCTTAAAAGCGATGGCCAGTCCTACGATGCAATCATCCAGGCCGGTGGCAACGTTGCGCTTAATGCCGCCCAGAACATCAACAACAGTGTGGTTCGTCCTTACTATGCCTATGTAGCGGCGGGCCGCACCAAGACTGACACAGGCGCGGGTAGCGGCTACTCGACAGCGATCGCCATCAACTCGCAGTTGCCACCTGATTTGGCTCAACAGCAAGTCAACCCCATCGCGCTTCCGGGCTTCAGCCTGCCTACCGGCCAGAACGGTTTGTTCCGACTGAGCGGGCAGGGCGCCAGCAGCGGGCAGGCCGCTCAAGCCAATGCAGGGCCGCAAAGCTGGACCCTTGGCGCTGCGAGCGTCGGTTTGGCGCAACGCCAGCAAAACCTTCCCGAAACCCAAGGCCGGACGATCCAGTTGGAGGAGGTCACCCAACTCGCCGCCAACAACCGCCAGGTCTCGGTGACGGCCCGCGAGGCCAGTGGAATCAATGCCAGTGCCAGCGCCATTAACGTTGCCGGCGTGGGCAGCGCCGACGTGGGAACGCTGCAACCTGGCCGCACCAGCGGCGGCACGATCACCCATGTCGACGGCATCGATGCCCAAAACGCTGTTGACGGCTCCCGGCCAGCGGTCGATGTATCACGTCCGAACGTCGACCTTTCTGGCCTGACACCCGCCGAGCGTGATGCCCGAATTGTGCTGACCACACCCGATGGCGCACCGTCTGGCAGCGCTCGCCCCGACCTGAACGTACCGGGCCTGTCGACCGTGGATCGCGATACCCGCGTTGTGGCCATTGCGCCGGGGAGCTCACGCCCCGACCTCAGCCTGCCAGGCCTGACACCGCTGGCCCACGATGCACAGGTTGCCGTCGGCACACCACTGCCGTCCGTGGTGGTTCCGGTAGCGCCGGTGCCGCATGAGACCCAACCGGTCATTACCCCGGTTGAACAACCCGCTGCCGCGAGCACCGGCAGCCGACCTGCCGTGGTCGTCGTCCAGCCCGCCGAAGCACAACCGACCCCGGTGGCCAGCCAGACCGTCAACCGGGTGCAGGGCCTGCCAGACAAGAGTGCGGTTTCACAGCCGCATAAATACTTGATCGAAACCAACCCGGCACTCACCGACATGAAGCAATTCATGAGCTCGGACTACCTGCTGTCCGGCCTGGGCTACAACCCGGACGAGAGCGCCAAGCGCCTGGGCGACGGTTTCTACGAACAACGCCTGATCCAGCAAGCCGTGGTCGCGCGCACCGGCCAACGCTTTCTCGACGGGCAAACCACCGACGAAAAACTGTTCAAACACCTGATGGACAACGCCATCGCCAGCAAGCAAACG
>NZ_VBVZ01000213.1 GCF_005863185.1 Pseudomonas edaphica | reverse complement strand
CGCTCAAGTGTGGGAGCTGGCTTGCCTGCGAACCGCCGCAGGCGGCCATTCACCGCGCAATCAAAGCCCCGGGCACCTGAATCACCCTACTCGCCAACCGATGCCCGGCCAACGCCGCCTGTTCAGGCGAGCCGCCCTTGAGCCGACTGGCCAAATACGCCGCACTGAACGAGTCCCCCGCCGCCGTCGTATCCACCACCTTCTCGACCTTCAGCGCCGGCACCGCAAAGCGCTCGCCATCACAACGGATCAAGCACGCATCCGCGCCACGCTTGAGCACCACTTCTGCAATCGCCGGGTACGCCGCGAACACCTGCTCGCTGTTGGCATAACCAAACAACGCGCGCTCGTCATCCTCGGTCAGCAGGGCGATATCCACCTCGGCCAACACCTGGTGATACGCCGCGCGCGCCGCGTCGACACTCGCCCACAGGCGCGGGCGATAATTGTTGTCGAACACCACCCGGCCACCGCGCCGGCGCGTTTCGATCAGGGTTTGCAGCAAGCGCTCACGCCCGACTTCACCCAGTACCGCCAGAGTGATGCCGCTGAAATACACCACGTCGTAGTCCGGCAACGCCGCCAGGATCGGCTCGGCTGCCGGCGTGGTAAAGCAGTCGCGCACAGCGGCTTCGTTGCGCCAGTAGAGAAATTTGCGTTCGCCATTGGCGTCAGTCTGGATGCAGTACAACCCCGGTAGACGCCCGGGCAGGCGCTGGACCATGCCCAGCCCGAGGCCTTCGGCGGTCCATTGCTGGCACATGGCATCGCTGAAACTGTCATCGCCCAGGGCGGTCACGTAGTCGACCGTGCCAACGGTGCCCAACTCGCGGCGCAGGTACACCGCCGCGTTCAAGGTGTCGCCGCCGAAGCTCTGTTGCAGGCTGCCATCGGCGCGGTGTTGCAGTTCGATCATGCATTCGCCGATCAGGGCGATGCGGGGAGTTGTGTTCATGCCTGGGGACTCTGGGTGTGTGGGAGGGCCTCATCGCAGGCAAGCCAGCTCCCACAGTTGGAATGCATTTCAACTTCAAAGGTGGGAGCTGGCTTGCCTGCGATGGCCACGACGCGATCTAGAAGCAGGTATGCAAGGATTCAACGACCTGCAACCGCTCATCCACCAGGCAACCCACCTGCCACTTGTCAAAGGTCAGGCACGGGTGCGAAGTACCAAAGGAGATGATGTCGCCGATACGCAACTCAACCCCCGGCGCCACCGTCATGAACGCGTGCTGGTCCATCACCGCCGTGACTTTGCACGCGGTTACATCATCGCCTTCAGCCGGCACAATCCCGGCCTTGTAGCGCTTGAGCGGCACCGGCAAACCGGCGTCGTAGGCCACGTCACGCTTGCCCAGGGCAACCACCGCAAAGCCAGGCTCGGGCATCGATTGCACGTGGGCCCAGACTTCCAGGGCCGGGCGCAGGCCTTCGTTGAGGTCGCCGCGACGATCAAGCACGCAGCACTGCGCTTCTTTGTAGATGCCATGGTCGTGGGCCACATAGCTGCCGGGGCGCAACACGCTGAGGAAGCGCCCGGCGGCGTTTTGCGCTTCGAACGACTCGGCGATCAGGTCGTACCAGGCCGACCCCGAGGCGGTGATGATCGGCTTGGGCAAGTCGAACGAGCCATTGTTTTGCAGGTCCACGGCCAGGCGCACCAGGCTGGCGGCGAAGTCACGGATGCCGCTGACGGCGTGTTCGCCGTGGATCACACCTTCGTAGCCTTCAATACCCGTCAGGGCCAGGGCCGGTTGGGCCTTGATTGCCTTGGCCAGCTCGCGCACTTCCTGCTCGCTGCGGCACCCGCAACGGCCACCGACCACACCGTATTCGATCATCACGTTCAGGCGCAGGCCACGGGCGGCGAAGAACAGCCCCAGGTCAGCGACGTTGTCCGGATGATCAACCATGCAGTGAAAGTCAAAATCCGGGTCCGCCAGCAGGTCGGCGATCAGCGCCATGTTCGGCGCGCCCACCAGCTGGTTGGCCATCAATACGCGGCGCACGCCACCGGCATAGGCGGCGCGGGTCTGCACGGCGTTGGCCAGGGTGATGCCCCAGGCGCCCGCCTCGATCTGACGCTGGAACAGCGCCGGCATCATGCTGGTTTTGCCATGGGGCGCGAGCTCTGCACCGCTGTTGCTGACAAATGCCTGCATCCAGCGGATGTTGTGTTCCAGTGCATCGCGGTGCAGCACCAGGGCCGGCAGGCTGACGTCGCGCACCAGGTGGGCACCGACGGCGGCGGCGCCTTTTTCAACGGCATTGAGGGCAGACATGAAGTACTCCTATTCGTTGATACGCCGGGCCAGGTTATTGGCGCTGTCAATCAACACCCGGCGATAGTCGTTGTAGTTTTTGATCGCATCGGCGCGCGGTGCAACGATGCACAAGGTCGCAATGCTGATGCCCTGCGCGTCCCGCACCGGGGCGGCAAAGCAATGGGTGAAGGTGTCGGCCACGCTGTCGAAGGAGAAAAACCCATCGAGGGTGGCTTGACGGATTTGCGCCAGGAAGGTTTCCAGCGGCAGGCGCTGGCCGTCCGGCAGGATGAAGTCGTCGTAGTCGATCAGGTCGATGATCTGCTGGTCGCTCAAGTGCCCCAGCAACAAGCGCCCGGAAGCGGTCCAGGGGATTGGCGCGTTTTCGCCGATGTCCGAGGAGATACGAAAATGCCGCTCGCCTTCGCGCATCAGCGCCACCGTGTATTTGCGCCCGTTAAGCAGGCACATCTGCGCGGTTTCATGGGTCTGGCTGACGATCTCCTGCAAGGCGTGGTCGGCCTCGCGGGTCAGGTCGAAATGGCGCAGGTGCGCCTGGCCGAGAAAGTACAGCTGGCGGCCGAGGTAGACGTGACCGTCCTTGCCCACCGTTTCCAGAATGCGCCGCTCCAGCAACGACGCGACCAGTTCATAGACGGTGGATTTGGGGCTGCCGATGCCGCTGGCAATATCATTCGGGCGCAGGGGCTGGCCGATCTCCTTGAGAAAATCGAGGATATCGAATGCACGGTCCAGTCCTTTGGCGCGGCGTTTGATGGTGTCTTCGGTCATGGCAGTCGTCGATCCGGTCATAGTGGTAATGCTGCACAGTGATACCCTGTGGGAGCGGGCTTGCCCGCGATGGCGGTGGTTCAGTTACCCAGGGCTGCCTGACACGCCGTCATCGCAGGCAAGCCAGCTCCCACATTGGATTTCAGTGATCTCAAGAGAGGGGCATTTAGCCTTTTTTCTTGTAGGCCACGCAATCGATCTCGACCTTGCAGTCCACCATCATGTTGGCCTGCACACAGGCGCGTGCCGGGGCGTGTTCCGGGGTGAAGTATTCGCCGAACACTTTGTTGAAGCTCCAGAAGTCCCGTGGGTCTTCCAGCCATACGCCGACGCGCACCACGTCTTTGAGTTCGTAACCGGCCTCCTCCAGAATCGCCACCACGTTGCGCATGGTCTGGCGGGTTTGCTCGATGATGCCGCCGGTGATGATTTCACCGTCTACCGCCGGCACCTGGCCCGACACGTAGAGCCAGCCGTCAGCTTCCACGGCGCGGGCGAAAGGTCGCGGCTGGCCACCACCGGCGGTGCTGCCGGCGCCGTAACGAGTAATGCTCATAAAAATTGCTCCTGATTAAAAACGAATGTTCTTCAAAAATTCCGCCAGGCGCGGCGATTGCGGGCGTTCGAAGATGTCTTTCGGCGCGCCCTGCTCTTCAATGCGGCCCTGGTTCATGAAGACGATCTTGTCCGACACTTCATAGGCAAAGCGCATTTCGTGGGTGACCAGCAACATGGTCATGCCCTCTTCCGCCAACCCCTTGATCACACTGAGCACTTCGCCCACCAGTTCCGGGTCGAGGGCCGAGGTGACTTCATCAAACAGCATCAGGCTGGGGTTCATGGCAATGGCGCGGGCAATCGCCACGCGCTGTTGCTGACCGCCGGAAAGTTGACCGGGGAAGTGATTGCGGCGTTCCAGCAGACCTACGCGGTCCAGCCATTTTTCGGCCAGGGCCACAGCCTCATCCTTGCCCATCTTCTTGACCTTGAGCAGGCCAAGGGTGACGTTTTGCAACGCGGTCAGATGCGGGAACAGGTTGAATTGCTGGAAGGCCATGCCGGTCATAGCACGGTGCTGGGCAATCACCCGCTCGGGGTGACGCACACGTTTACCGGCGATTTCGCTGTAGCCGATGGACTCGCCGTCCAGGCTGATCTGCCCGCCCTGGAACTCTTCGAGCAGGTTGACGCAACGCAGCAAAGTGGTCTTGCCCGAGCCGCTGGAGCCGATCAACGTCACCACGTTGCCGCGCTGCATGGACAGGTCAACGCCCTTGAGCACCTCGACCTGGCCATATTGTTTGCGCAGGCCACGAATGTTCAGCAGCGGTTGGTTGGTTTGAGGTTGGTTCATGGCAAGGCCACCCGCTTTTCAATGTAGCGCCCGAATAACTCGATGGCGTAGTTGATGACAAAGAACAGAAACCCGGCGAACAGGTAGAACTCCAGGGTCATGAAGGTACGTGCGATGACTTGCTGGGTGCTGAGCAGCAGTTCGGCCACGCCGATCACCGAGAGCAAGGTCGAGGCCTTGACGATTTCGGTGGAGGAATTGACCCAGGTCGGCAGGATCTGGCGCAACGCCTGGGGCAACAGCACGTAGGTCAGCGATTGTTTGAACGTGAGCCCAATCGCCTTGCCCGCTTCCAATTGCCCACGGGGAATGGCTTGCAGCGCGCCGCGCACGATTTCCGCCACGTGGGAGCCGCAAAACAGCGTCAACCCGACGGCGCCGGCCTGGAACGCGCTGATCTGCCAACCGAGCGCCGGCAGCATGTAAAAACACGCCAGCACCAGCACAAACACCGGCGTACCGCGCACCAGGTCGACGTACAGACGAAACGGCGCGCGCATCCAGAACTTGCCGTAGGTGAGGATCAACCCGGCAAAGATACCGATCAGCGTGCCAAAGATAATCGCCAGCACCGAGCAATAAATACTGGTTTGAAACCCCGCCCAGAGCGTATCCCGGGCGATCCACAACTCATGCAGCCAGCTTGGGGACTCGTACATGCAAACCCTCCTTAACGACGGATCGCCAGACGCTGTTCCAGGTAACGGAGCAGCATGGCAATGAAGTAACAGGCCGCCACGTAGAGCGCGGTCGTGACCATCCAGGTTTCAATCACCCGGTAGCTTTCGACGTTGATCTTGCGGGCGTAGTAGGTCAGCTCCGGCACCGCAATCGCGGCCGCCAGCGACGTGTCCTTGAACAGCGAAATAAAGTTGTTCGACAGGGCCGGCAACACGTTGCGCAGCATCACCGGCACGGTGATGTACGCGCGGATTCGCCACTCGCCCAAACCGATGGCCAAGCCGGCTTCACGCAAGCCCTTGGGAATATTCAACAGCCCGGCGCGGAACACTTCGGTCAGGTAAGCACCGGCATACAGCGACAGGGTGATGATGAACGAGGGGATCTTGTCGAGCCGGATCCCCAGTGTGGGCAAGGCAAAGTAGATCAACAGGATCAGCACGAGGATCGGCGTATTGCGGATCACCGTCACATACACCGAGGCGAAGATTCGCAACGCCCGGTGCTTGGACAGCATGGCAAACGCCATCATCAGGCCGATCACGCAACCGATGGCGATCGACAGCAAGGCCAGTTCGAGGCCCAGGCCGAGCCCCGCCAGCAAGCTGGGGAAATCACGCCACACGGCGGCAAAGTTCAACTGATAGTTCATGGTCGACAGTACCTGCTCGGGGCGCCGTCAGCGACGCCCCAGGATTTACGATTTACTTGAACTCAACCGGGAAACCGATCGCAGGCTCTGGCAAATCCACACCGAACCATTGTTTGAACGAGGCTTTGTAGGCCGGGAATTCCACGCCGGTCATGGCTTCATGCAGCGCGGTGTTGACGAAGTTCAGCCAGTCCTGATCGCCACGCTTGACCGCGCACGCGTAGGTTTGCGGGCTCCAGGCGTAGGTCGGGCTGCGGTAGCGGCCCGGGTTTTGCACCATCAGGTACTTGACCGAGGACTGGTCGGTGGCGGCGGCATCGGCACGGCCGGAGTTCACCGCCTGGTACATCAGGTCGACGCTGTCGTACTGGTCAACCTTGGCCTTTGGCAACGCCTGGTGCACCAGCTCTTCGGCATACACGTTTTGCAGCACGGCCACGGTCACGCCATCGCCCGCCGCTTGCAGGTCTTCGATTTCCTTGTATTTGCTGTTGTTCGGCAGCAACAGGCCCACACCTTCGCGGTAGTAAGGCAGGGTGAAGGCAACCTGCTGTGCACGGCTGGCGGTGACGGTGATGAACTGGCAACTCATGTCGACCTTGTCGGTCAGCAGGTTGGGAATACGCGCGTCAGAGGACTGCACCACAAACTCGACCTTGCTTGGGTCGTTGAACAAACCTTTAGCCACGATTCGGCCGATGTCGATATCAAAACCCTGCAACTTGCCATCCGCTCCCTGGAAGTGCCACGGCGCATTGGTACTGCCTGTACCCACAATGAGATGCCCACGTTTGAGCACATCATCGAGCTTGCTGTCCGCCGCGTGCACAACGCTTGCGAGGGAAGCCGATGCGGCGAAGAGAAAAACACACGCTTTAAACACGGAAGGTCGGTGATGCATGACAAGCACTCCAGGAGTTGTGTATTCCGCTATACCGGAACTTGGTATGTAACAACGGAATAGACAGCAGAAAGTGTGCCACACGCGCTAACGGAAAAATATGTCAGGGATAAATTCTTTTTAAATCATATGGATAGTTAACTGGCCAGGACGCGGCGTTACGCCACCCTTTCGAATCGGCTTGCTACCCAAGACCCCACACACCGGTGACAACCCTCAATCGAGTGCGCCAGAACAGTGTTACCGCGCACCCTTGCAGTGCGCGCGCCATGGATGCGTGAGCATGTCTACCTGTGAAGGTTGACAGTAGACGGCCCTGCCCGGCAGTTCTAGCGTATGTACCCAACGTCTATGAGCGGGCACGCAAGGAAATCCTATGGGCATTGCAAGCATGACTTACAGCGATCTGGAGGACTACGAGGCGCAACTGAAAAAATATGCGGCGGCCATCGTGTTATTCACTCATCCCGATTGCGCGGGCTGCGTTGGACTCGACGAGAGGTTCGAGACCATCGCCAAACAATACGCTGGCCCTGTAACAGCACTGATCGTGAATACCGACCGAAATCCGAGGGTGCCCAGCGTATCGGGCACCCCGGCGACGCTGGTGTACCAGTTTGGCAAGGAGCAGGAGCAGCTTGTTGGCCGCCCCTTAGACGCTGATGCGTTTTTCAGCGACCTGTTTGAGGACTATTCATCAAGGGAAATAACAGCACCTGTATGACCCGACGCTCCTCAACCGCCGCGACGGTCAAGCGCCAGCCCTCATGCTCCAGGCTATCACCCACCACGGGCAGGCGGTCGAGCAGGCTCATCACCAACCCGGCGAGGGTTTGATAGTCCTGGGTTGCGGCAGCCTTGAAGCCGGTACGCTGGCGCACCAGGTTAAGGTTCAAGGCGCCATTGGCGCGGTAGCCCTCGCCCTCCTCGACAATATCCGGCCCTTCGATTTCGCTGGCGTCCGGCAACTCACCGGCGATGGACTCAAGGATGTCGGTCATGCTCAACACGCCCATGAAGTCGCCGAATTCGTTGATCACGAACGCAATGTGAGTTGACTCCTGGCGCATTTGCTCCAGCGCGTTCAGGATCGAAAAGCTCTCCAGCAAATTGACCGCCCGGCGCGCCAGGTGCTCAAGGTTAGGCTCATTACCGGCCAGGTACTCCTTGAGCAGTTCCTTTTTGTGCACAAAACCCAACGGCTCATCCACAGCGCCGTTGCGGATCAACGGCAGGCGCGAATAGGACGAATGCATCAGTTTTTGCCGGATGCTGTCGGCGTCGTCCGCCAGATCGATACAGTCGACCTTGGCCCGCGGCGTCATCAAGGTACGGATCGGCCGCTCGGCCAATTGCAGCACGCCGCTGATCATCACGCGCTCACGTCGATCAAACAGCGGGCCTTGGCCGGCATCCGGCTCGCCCAGCAGGTCAGCAACGTCGTCATCCACGCCCTCTACCGCCAAACTGCGGCCACCGAGCAAACGCATCACCGCATGGGCGGTACGCTGGCGCACGGGCAAGGTGCCCTGCGCCGACTTCTTGCGACGGGCGCGGGCAATCTGGTTGAACAGCTCGATCAGGATCGAGAAACCAATCGCCGCGTACAGGTAGCCTTTGGGAATATGGAAGCCCAGGCCTTCGGCGGTCAGGGCGAAACCAATCATCATCAAAAAGCCCAGGCACAACATAATGACCGTCGGGTGCGCGTTGACGAAACGGGTCAGCGGCTTGCTCGCCACGATCATCAGGCCGATGGACACGATCACCGCGATCATCATCACGGCCAGCTCATCCACCATGCCCACGGCGGTAATCACCGCGTCGAGGGAGAACACCGCGTCGAGCACCACGATCTGCGCCACGATCGGCCAGAACATGGCGTAAGCCACATTGCCCGTGCGCTGCGCCACATGGCCTTCAAGGCGTTCGTGCAACTCCATGGTGGCCTTGAACAACAGGAACACACCACCAAACAACATGATCAGGTCACGCCCAGAGAAGCTCTTGTCGAACACCTCGAACAGCGGCTGCGTGAGCGTCACCAACCAGGAAATACTCGCCAGCAGGCCCAAACGCATCAGCAACGCCAGCGACAAACCGATCAACCGCGCACGGTCGCGCTGCTCCGGCGGCAATTTGTCCGCCAGGATCGCGATAAACACCAGGTTGTCGATGCCCAGCACCAGTTCCAGCACAATCAAGGTCAACAGGCCGAGCCAGGCCGTTGGATCCGCTAACCATTCCATTTAATAGAGTCTCTTTAAAGTTTTCAGAACGCCGGACACGGCAAGGCGCGATCAATGGACCGGGACAAGGTTAGCAGTCGGAATACGGGGTGCTTCAGCGGGAACAGCGACAGTGAGTGCCTTGGGGAAAGACGACTGGGAGGCTCCGAGAGGGTGTTCATGCAAGTCCTGCAGTGAGAAAAGGACTTGAATCGTACAGTCGAAACTCAAATTTCCCACACTGCAAAACTATTACAAAATCTGTAAGCCCAACACATAACCCCTGTGGGAGCTGGCTTGCCTGCGATAGCATCACCTCGGTGTTACTGAAAGACCGAGTTGTCTGTATCGCAGGCAAGCCAGCTCCCACAGTTTTTGACCTTTGTACATTCAGGACTTACGCGTCGCATCATCCAGCGCCAGAATCGTGTGCGCATTCGTCACCGTGGTCGCCAACGTATTAATCACCCCCGAGCGCAACGCGCCAAGCGTCGCCGCCGCCTTGGTGTTCTCGCTGGCAATCGCCACCACATCCGGGATGCGAAACAACTCCTGCACGGTCAACCCGATCACCCGACCTTGAATCGCGTTGACCGCCGGCTGGCCGTGGATGTCGATAAAGTCATACCCCATCATGT
>NZ_VBVZ01000212.1 GCF_005863185.1 Pseudomonas edaphica | reverse complement strand
CAGTGGAGAAACCGCGCAATGCCGCTTCACGCATGATCGCGTGCTTGGGCTTGATCGCCGGGATCATGTCTGCAAACGCACGCAACGAATCGCGCAGGGTGTCGGCAGCGTCGAACAGCGGCTCTTTGTCTTCCTGATTGTCCTTGTTGTAGGCCAGAGGTTGGCCTTTCATCAAGGTCAGCAGGCCCATCAGCGCGCCGAACACACGGCCGCTCTTGCCGCGCACCAACTCCGGTACATCGGGGTTTTTCTTTTGCGGCATGATCGAGCTGCCGGTGCAAAAGCGGTCCGGCAGGTCGATGAACTGGAATTGCGCACTGGTCCACAGCACCAGCTCTTCGGAGAAGCGCGACAGGTGCATCATCGCAATGCTGGCGGCGGCGCAGAATTCGATGGCGAAGTCGCGGTCCGACACGCCGTCCAGTGAGTTGCCGCCCACGGCGTCGAAACCCAACAGCTGCGCGGTGTATTCGCGGTCTATCGGGTAAGTGGTGCCGGCCAATGCCGCGCTGCCCAACGGCATGCGGTTGGCGCGCTTGCGGCAGTCCACCAGGCGCTCGTAGTCGCGGCTGAGCATTTCGAACCAGGCCAGCAAGTGGTGGCCGAAGGTCACAGGCTGCGCGGTTTGCAAGTGGGTGAAACCGGGCATGATGGTGCCGGACTCACGCTCGGCCTGCTCCAGCAGACCTTTTTGCAGGCGGGTGATTTCGGCCAGGATCAGGTCGATCTCGTCGCGCAGCCACAGGCGGATATCGGTGGCCACCTGGTCGTTACGGCTGCGACCGGTGTGCAGTTTCTTGCCGGTCACACCGATGCGGTCGGTGAGGCGCGCCTCGATATTCATGTGCACGTCTTCCAGGTCGACGCGCCAGTCGAACGTGCCGGCTTCGATCTCACCGCGGATGGTGGTCAGGCCGTCGATGATGCTGTCGCGCTCGGCGTCGGTCAGCACGCCGACCTTGGCCAGCATCGTGGCGTGGGCGATCGAGCCCATGATGTCGTGGCGGTACAGGCGCTGGTCGAAGGTGACGGAGGCGGTGAAGCGCGCGACGAAGGCGTCGACGGGTTCACTGAAGCGGCCGCCCCAGGACTGGTTGGTCTTGTCGGTGCTCATGGATTCGCTCGTGATCTGCTTAAAAAGAGGCGTGGAGGTGTGCCGCCGATAATAACAGGGTTGCCCGTTGAGGCGATGCTACGGGTGATCGGCATTTTTATTTGCGCCAAGGATGGCTAAGTGCCTTGCCGCCGAACGCATCCGGGACGAGACTGGGGGCAGGCGTTAATTGAAACGATATTTGACGATTGAGCAATATCGTCTCAGCGAGCGTCTACAGTTGCACTGATAGAGCGTGAATGCACCAAAGTCGGGTGATGCGGTCATAGCCCAGACTATCCATTAAAAAAGGGGGGTATTCGGATTGTGTATCAGCAAACCCTACGACGATGCCCAAAGGCAGCAGGTCTTGGGCGCAATTGAACAGGTCCGGGTAAATTTGGGTGCCGCTGCCGGGGCACTTTTTGCCGCTCGCGCTAGTCTTAACGTGGATCGCTGTGACGCAAGTCACCGCACCTGTCTACGCTATCCTTGTGCGAGACTCACGCAGGAATCCAGCGCAATATGAATGTCCTGATCGTTGATGACGAACCCCAAGCCCGCGAGCGACTGAGCCGTTTGGTCAGTGAACTCGAGGGTTATACAGTCCTTGAACCGAGCGCCACCAACGGCGAAGAGGCGTTGACGCTGATCGACAGCCTCAAGCCGGACGTGGTGTTGCTCGATATCCGCTTGCCGGGCCTTGATGGCCTGCAAGTCGCCGCCCGTTTGAGTGAGCGAGAATCGCCACCTGCCGTGGTGCTGTGTGCCGCTCAAGAAGAGTTTTCCACCGAGACCCTGGAAGCCAGCGGTGTCAGCTTCATCGTCAAGCCGGTGGCGAGTGAAGCATTGCTCAAGGCCCTTAAGAAGGCCGAGCGACCAAACCGCGTGCAACTCGCTGCGCTGACCCAGCCGGCCGCCCAAAGTGGCAATGGGCCGCGCAGCCATATCAGCGCGCGGACCCGCAAGGGCATCGAGCTGATCCCGTTGGACCAGGTGGTCTACTTTATTGCCGATCACAAGTACGTGACCCTGCGTCACGAGACCGGCGAAGTGTTGCTCGACGAGCCGCTCAAGGCCCTTGAAGATGAGTTTGGCGACCGCTTCGTGCGCATCCACCGCAACGCACTGGTGGCGCGCGAGCGAATAGAACGCTTGCAGCGCACGCCTTTGGGGCACTTTCAGTTGTTCCTTAAAGGGCTTAACGGTGATGCCTTGATCGTCAGCCGACGTCATGTCGCCGGCGTGCGCAAGATGATGCAGCAGCTTTAGCCCAAGGGCTGTAGCGAGGCCTGCATTCCGATATCCCGGTGCGACGTGGCCAGGGAGGCCCCGCACTTGCTGATTCAAATCAAAGCGTGTTTGCCTGAGCTGTTATTATCTGCCGTATCTATTCAGTACGGATTGATCCATGTCCTCTCGCGAAATCCGCATCGCCACTCGTAAAAGCGCCCTGGCCTTGTGGCAGGCCGAATACGTCAAAGCACGCCTTGAACAGGCTCATCCAGGCCTCAAAGTATCACTGGTGCCCATGGTGAGTCGCGGCGACAAGCTGCTTGACTCACCCCTGTCGAAGATCGGCGGCAAGGGCTTGTTCGTCAAGGAACTGGAAACCGCGCTGCTCGAAAACCAAGCCGACATCGCCGTGCATTCGATGAAAGACGTGCCCATGGACTTCCCCGAAGGCCTGGGCCTTTTTTGCATCTGCGAGCGTGAAGACCCGCGTGATGCCTTTGTGTCCAACACCTATGCATCCCTGGATGAGCTGCCGCTGGGCAGTATCGTCGGCACCTCCAGCCTGCGTCGACAAGCGCAATTGCTGACCCGTCGCCCGGACCTGCAGATTCGTTTTTTGCGCGGCAACGTCAACACCCGATTGGCCAAGTTGGACGCCGGCGAATATGACGCGATCATCCTTGCGGCTGCCGGCTTGATCCGCCTGGGCTTCGAAGACCGCATCACCTCGGCCATCAGCGTCGAAGACAGCTTGCCAGCCGGCGGGCAGGGCGCAGTCGGCATTGAATGCCGCACCGCCGACAGCGAAATCCATGCCTTGCTCAAACCCCTCGACCACCACGACACCGAAGTGCGTGTCACTGCTGAACGTGCCCTCAACAAGCACCTCAACGGTGGCTGCCAAGTGCCGATTGCCTGCTACGCGGTGCTTGAAGGTGAAAACCTCTGGCTGCGTGGCTTGGTCGGTGATCCGGACGGCGGCACGTTGCTCACCGCCGAGGTGCGTGGGCCACAACGTGACGCGACCGCCTTGGGTATCCAGGTCGCAGAAGAGTTGCTGGGCAAGGGCGCCGGCGCCATTCTGCAAAAAGTCTACGGCGAGGCCGGCCCGCAGTGACCGATTGGCGCGTGCTGCTGACGCGGCCCGCTGAAGAGTCGGCGGCCGTGGCTGCGTTGTTGGCCCAAGCTGGTATTTTCAGCAGCAGCCTGCCGTTGCTGGATACCGAAGCTTTGCCCGCCACGCCCGAGCAACGGGCTGTTTTTGCTGACCTGGGCCGCTATAGCGCGGTGATTGTGGTGAGCAAACCGGCTGCACGCCTGGCTGTGCAGCAATTGCAGCAGCCCTGGCCATCGTTGCCGTGGTTCAGTGTGGGCGCTGCCACTGCGCAGGTACTGGCCGATCACGGTCTCAACGTTCACTATCCGCAAACCGGCGACGACAGCGAGGCCTTGCTTCAATTGCCGGCCTTGCGCGAAGCTGCCGCGCAGCCCGGTGCCCGGGTGTTGATCCTGCGTGGCGAGGGCGGCCGGGAGTTGCTGGCTGAGCGTTTGCGTGAGCAAGGTGCTAGTGTCGATTATCTGGAGTTGTATCGTCGTTTCCTCCCGGCTTACCCCGCCGGGGCGCTGATGCAACGCATCCAGTTGGAACGCTTGAACGGCCTGGTGGTCAGCAGTGGGCAGGGTTTTTTACACCTGCAAGCCCTGGCCGGCCCCGATTGGCCGAAGGTGGCTCAGCTGCCGTTGTTCGTGCCCAGCCCTCGCGTGTCTGAAATGGCGCGGGCCGCTGGTGCAGAAAAAGTTGTGGATTGTCGCGGCGCGAGTGCCGCGGCTTTGTTAGTGGCGTTGCGCAGCGCTGCCTCATAAGGCATGCGGCGCCCACTCTCTGATACGCAAAGGACGGATACGTGAGCGAAACAACCTTGCCTAAAGATGACACCCAACCCGCACTTGATGCGCCGGTTGAGTCGCAGGTCGCCGCGCCACGCCGTGGCAATGGCCTGGCGGTTGTGGCCCTGTTGCTCGGTGCCGCAGGCGTCGCCGCCGGTGGCTGGGGGATCTGGCAGGTCCGTGCCCTGCAAGCCAGCAGCCAGCAGCAGCTGGGCCAGGTACAGACCCTTGATGATCAATCCCAATCCCTCAAGCAAAGCCAGCAACAGCTGGCGGCGCGCCTGGCGCAGTTGCCTGGGGCGGACGAGCTTGAGGAGCGCCGCCGCCTGGTCGCCCAATTGCAGGGTGACCAGCAGCGTCTGAGCCAACGCCTTGAAACCGTGCTGGGCGCCAGTCGCCAGGACTGGCGCCTGGCTGAAGCCGAACACCTGATCCGCCTGGCCAGCTTGCGCCTCTCTGCCTTGCAGGACATCAACAGCGCCCAGTCACTGGTCCAGGGTGCTGACGAAATTCTGCGCGAACAGAGTGACCCAGGCGCCTACGCCGCCCGCGAGCAGTTGGCCAAGAGCCTTGCCGCGCTACGCAGTACCGAGCAACCCGACCGCACCGGTTTGTACCTGCAACTGGCGGCACTGCGCGATCAGGTCGTAGCGCTTGCGGCTATCGCACCGGAGTATCAGCTCACTGAACCTGCGTCCGAAGGGCGCTCGACCACCGATACGGAAAATCGCCTGAGCCAGTGGTGGGAGCAGATCTCTCGTTACTTCCGAATCGACTTCAACCCCGATGACAACATTCGCCCGTTGCTCGCCGGCCAAGGCCTGAATCAGGTGCGCCTGGCGCTGAGCCTGGCGCTGGAGCAAGCCCAGTGGGCCGCACTTAACGGCGAAACGGCGGTGTACAGCCGCTCGCTGGGTGAAGCGCGCAGCGTGCTGCAGGACAACTTCAATCAGGACAACCCGCAGAGCAAGGCGATGCTGGCGCGCATTGCCGAGCTCGAGCCCAAGGCGGTTTCGGTGGTGACGCCGGACCTGGCCAGCAGCCTGGCCGCAGTGCAGGCCTACCTTGAGCGCCGTCATCTGTCTGCCGATGAAGCCAAGGCGTCGGCGGGCACGCCGGCGACCCAGGAGTAGAGCCGATGAAGCGTTTTTATGTGATCCTGGTGTTGGCGGTTGCGATCGCTCTGGCACTGGGCGTGGGTATTTCGAAACACACCGGCTACGTGCTGATTACCTATCCCCATCTGCTGCATTACGAATCGAGCCTGTGGGCCACGCTGGTGGCGGTGTTTGCCGTCTTTCTGGTGATCTACCTGCTGCGTGTGCTGCTCAGCTTGCTCACCACCTCCGGTGGCGTAGTCAACCCATGGTCGCGGCGTAACCGCAGCCGTCGTGTGCAGATAGCCATCGAGCAAGGCCAGATGGACCTCGCCGAGGGCCGCTGGGCCAGCGCCGAACGTCACCTGCACCGCGCTGCTGAAGCCGAGCGTCAGCCGTTGTTGTACTACCTCGGCGCCGCACGTGCTGCCAACGAACTGGGCCGGTATGCGGAGTCCGACGGTTTGCTGGAGCGTGCCTTGGAACGCCAGCCACAGGCGGAACTGGCTGTGGCCCTGAGCCATGCGCAACTGCAGATGGACCGTGGCGACACTGAAGGTGCGTTGGTGACGTTGCAAGCGATGTACGAGCGTCACCCACATAACGCGCAGGTCTTGCGCCAATTGCAGCGTCTGCATCAGCAGCGGGGCGATTGGCCGTCGGTGATTCGCTTGTTACCCGAACTGCGAAAGGACAAGGTGCTTCCCGCTCCCGAGCTGGCTGAGCTTGAGCGCCGTGCCTGGGGTGAAAACCTTGGGCTGGCGGTCGAGCGTGAACAGCAGGGCGAAGCCGGGTTGCAGTCTTTGGAGAGAGCGTGGGAGCAACTGACCTCCGCCCAGCGCCAGGAACCGCAACTGGTGTTGGCTTACGCTGAGCAACTGCGTCGGCTGGGTGCTGACACCAAGGCCGAAGAAGTGCTGCGTGGCGCAATCAAGCGCGGCTATGACAGCCATCTGATCCGGCTTTACGGTTTGTTGCGTGGCAGTGACCCGGGCCGTCAGCTGAAATTTGCCGAAGGCTGGCTCAAAGACCATCCGGGGGATGCCAGCCTGTTGTTGACACTGGGTCGCCTGTGTCTGCAAAACAGTCTGTGGGGCAAAGCACGCGACTATCTGGAAAGCAGCCTGCAAGTGCAGCGTAATCCCGAAGCCTGTGCCGAGTTGGCGCGCTTGCTGGCCCAACTGGGCGACACCGAGCGCAGCAACCAGTTGTTCCAGGAAGGTCTGGGGCTTCTGGACAGCCGCTTGCTGGCATCACCGCTGCCGGTGCCTGCGCGAGTGTAGGAATGAAGGTCAAGGTTGGCCGGACCTTTCTGAGGGCCAACCTTTCTTTATCGCGTAAAACCCGGGCGCTAAAGCTCTACGTAGCAAATTCCTACCGCCAACTGCTTGAAGTCATCCAGGTTCTGACGGCATATCCCCAGGCTGTTGCGGAATTGTCTGCTCTGGCGCGTATTGAAAGGAGTCAGGCCTTTACTCTACCGTAAGGGTCTATCTCCTGCGGTACGGATGACAATGTCTTTGGCCCCTTCACGCTCTCTGTTTCTCCTGGCGTTCTTGGCTGGTGCGCTGACGTTGGGTGCGTCTTTTTATCTTGAGTTCGGCGCGCTCTTGCGTCCTTGCTTCCTGTGTCAGGTGCAGCGCATCTTTTTGGCCGCATTCACTCTGATTAACCTGGCTGCGGCGATTCATAACCCAAAACGTTCAGGGGTCTACCTATACGGGTTGGCCAGCATGGGCTGCGCAATGCTCGGGGCCATCACTGCGGTACGCCAGGTGCTGCTACAAAATGCCGCGCCGGAGCAGGCCAATGATTGCTGGCCCAGCCTTCACTACATGATTGAAAACCTGTCGTTATGGCAAGCACTGCAACTGACTGTAAAAGGCACCGTGGACTGCGTAGAGCTCAACTGGACACTGTTTGACCTGAGCCTGCCCGAATGGAGCCTGTTGTTCTTTTTGGCGATGCTGGTGCTCGGCATCATGCAGTTTTCACGATTGTTGCCGGGCCGTCGCTTGCACCCTGCGAGGTATTGAAAATTCGCCGTAATGTGTAGGACGGGATTAAACACTTGTATGAACTTTCTCTCCTGCGTACCTTGAAGCCATAGTCATGCGGGCATAATCTGGCCCGCACGCGTTATAGAAACCGTTTGTGACATGCGGCCTTGTCCGGCTCCCGCCTCAATGTTTGAGGTGTTGCGCGGGCACAGGCGGCAGCGCCCCTATAGGGAAGAGAGATCACCATGCTGGAAAGTTGTCAGAATGCTCAGGAACGCTGGGGTGGAGTGCACAAGCTGATCGACAGCTGGTTGAAGGCACGTCACGAACTGGTTCGAGCCTTTGATGCTCTTGGCGCCAAGCCCGAGGCACTGGCTGAGAATCGCAAACCGTTGCAAGAGTTCTGCGGCGTGCTGATGGATTACGTATCTACGGGCCACTTTGGTGTCTACGATCAACTGACCAAGGAGGCTAAAGCCTTTGGCGATGATCGAGGGTTGGAGCTGGCTGATACTATCTATCCGCGCTTGGAGGCTATCACTGAGAAACTCGTTGCCTTTAACGACCTGTGTGATGCCGGCAAGTGTGTCATTGAGAAATTCAAAGAGCTGGGTGGGTTGCTGCATGAGCGCTTCGAGTTGGAAGACTGTCTGATCGAAGTGCTGCACAACGCTCACAAAGAAGAGTCGGCCGCCCAGGCTTGACCCTCAGAGTGAGATAAAAAAACGGTGCGCATGGCGCACCGTTTTTTATTGGGTCAGTGGCGAGTGCCGAGCAATTCGATCTCGAACACCAGTGGCGTATACGGCGGGATCAACTCACCCGCACCGTCGGCGCCATAGGCCTGGGCGGAGGGGATTACCAAGCGCCATTTCGCGCCTACCGGCATCTGCTGCAGCGCGCTGCTCCAACCACTGATCACACTGTCCAGACGAAACCATTGGGGCTGCGTGCTCTTGTCGAAGACTGTCCCATCGGGCAGCCGTCCTACGTAATTTACGTGCACCTCATCACTGGCCAGCGGTTTGCTGCCGTTGCCGGGTGCCAGCTCGGTTAGCAGGATGCCATCTGCCAGTTCACGCACGCCGCTGACGGATTTTTCCTTGGCTAAAAACTGCTGTTCGGCAGCGAGGGCTTTTTCGCTTTGTGGAACCTCGGCGTCGGCAGCGTTTTGTGCTTCGTGTTGCGCAAGGATCTGTTCGATGCGTGCATCGTCCAGCGCCAATGGCTTGCCCTGATAGGCTTGCTTGAGGCCATCGAGCAGGGCTTGGATCTGCAGGTCGGGAACCTGCTGGCGCAAGCGCTCGCCGAGGCTTGCGCCCAAACTGTAGGCAAGGTCGTGTGGGTCTGGGGCGGTGGTTTTGGACGGCGATTGCTCGCCTGCATTGGCCACGCCAATCGCCAAGCCAAGCACTAAAAAAAGATAACGCGACATGCTGTTTCTCCCGCCGAAAGTGCGACGGATTATGCCAGTGTGAGTGGGCAAAAAGTGCCGCAGTTTTTTGTTATATCGATAAGAATTTACTCACGGTGCAACGCAAGGCAAACGATACTGTCAACATGCCCTAGCGGCGGTAAGAGCAGAGGGCTAGTATGAGCCGCACCCACGTCAGCCAGGAGGTAAACCATGTCGGCCAAACAGAAGCCTGTTAATACCCCGTTGCATTTACTCCAACAACTTTCGGGCAGCTTGCTCGAACATCTGGAAAGCGCATGTTCCCAAGCGTTGGCCGATGCAGAAAAACTGCTCGCCAAACTGGAAAAACAACGCGGTAAAGCGCAAGAAAAGCTGCACAAATCCCGCACCAAACTGCAAGACGCCGCGACTGCCGGCAAAGCCAAGGCACAAGCCAAAGCCAAAGACGCGGTCAAAGAACTTGAGGACCTGCTGGACGCTCTCAAGGATCGCCAAGCTGAAACCCGCACTTACATTTCCCAACTCAAAAAAGATGCTCAGGAAAGCCTGAAACTGGCCCAGGGCGTTGGTCGAGTGAAAGAAGCTGTGGCTAAAGTATTGGGCGCCCGCACACCGGCAAAAGCTGCCGCGTCGAAAGCTCCAGCCAAGGCTGCGGCCAAGCCAGCTGCAAAAACTGCTGCTGCAAAACCAGCGGCCAAGCCAGCTGCTAAAACCGCTGCTGCAAAACCAGCGGCCAAGCCAGCTGCTAAAACCGCTGCTGCAAAACCAGCGGCCAAGCCAGC
>NZ_VBVZ01000211.1 GCF_005863185.1 Pseudomonas edaphica | reverse complement strand
GTTATTGCGCGTATTGCTTGCTCAACCCCGGCGGCACGCCATGCACATCGGTGTCTTCCCACGGCCCGTTCGGGCTGATGGAGCGGCTCCAGCCGTTGCTCCAGCGGTAGTAGGTGCGCTGGCGGTAGAAGGTGTCGGGCTGTTCGTCCAATACATACACCTGCATCTTGCCGTCCCAGTGGCTGGCGGCGCCCGGTGGAGGGGCGAAGGTCGGCGATTTGCTTGGCACAGGTTTCGGCGGCGGTGTTACCGGGCCGGAAGGCTTGGTGCTCGGTTGGGTCGACGGGCCAGACGGTGGGATGGTCGGGCCGGTGGGTGCGGGAGGCCGATGGACCGCACAAGCGCTCAGCCCCAATACCAGGCTGAGCAAGGTGATACGTGCAAATGCGGTCATAGGCGTTTCCTCGATTTACTTGTCCGGAGTGTCAATGGTCAGTTGCTGCAGCGCAGTGGTAGTGCTGGCCAAAGGTTGGCTGCGGCCGATCCACTCGCCAGTGGTCGGCTGACCGGCCCGGGATATGCGCGCAACCAGTTGGACTTCGGGGAAGTTCGACAGTTTCAACTGCGGCATCATTGCGTCCGCATCGCCCAGTTCGACGGTAACCGGCAGTTCAGCCACGGTGACACGCTTGGCCGCCAACGGTGCCGGAGGGCCATTCACGGCGCGGGCGAAGATGAACACGCTGTCGGTGGGCAGGGCTTTGGCCTTCACATCAGGTGCCAGGTCCACACGGACTTTCATCACGGTTTTTGCCGCGACGGTGCCACCGCTTTCCTTGAGCTTCTCGGCCGCGCGGTCGATACCGCCTTGCAGCGCGACACGGGAGTTGTCTTGCGCTGGCAACTGGGCCAACAGGCGGTTCCAGTAATCGATGGCTTCCTGATAACGCTGGCCTTCAAAGGCGGCGATACCCAGCAGGCCAAGGCTGGTGACTTCTTTGGGGTCGAGCTTCAAGGCTTCATCGGTCAGCGCCTGCACCTTGGGCGACCATTGTTTGTTGTCGGCAAAGTACTGCGCCTGGGCCCATTGGCCGAGCAGTTCGGGCTGGCGACCGGCGAGAGCGACGGTGCGCTCGAAGATTTTCGCGGCATCGGCGGAACGGTCCTGAGCCATGTAAGCGCGACCGAGGAAGTACAAGCCTTCCGCCGAGTCAGGCTGGGCGGCGGCGGCGCGCTCCAGGCGGCGGGTCATGTCTTGCATCGACACCGGCGGCTGGGAGAATTCGCGGGTCAGCTCGACCTTGTCGCTCGCCCCGTAATGCAGGTACAGCGCAACGCCCAGGACCGGCACGAGAAACGCCGCCAACAACGGCAGTGGTTTGCCCAGGCGCGATTCACGCGGCTTTTCTACGCCTTCGGTGTCGGCCAGCAACTCACGCGCAGCCTCGGCACGGCCGGTGTCGAGCTGGGCGGCATTCAGCACGCCTTCGTCCTGCTGCACTTGCAGCTCGGCCACGCGTTCCTGGTAGAGCGCCACGTTCAGTGCGGTGCGGTCCTCTTCACGCTGGGCACGGCGGCCGCGCAGTACAGGGATCAACAGAAAACTCAGGGCAATCAGGAGCAGCAACCCTGCTGCGAGCCAAAAATCAATCATCAGTCTTGGTGTCCAGCAATTGGTCGAGGCGTTTGCGTTCATCCGGGGAGAGCGCATCGGAACCATCAGTAGGCGCAGCGCGGCGACGGCGCACGATCACGGCCATCACCACCACGCCGGCCAGCAACAGCCCGGCGGGGCCGAACCAGAGCAACGCAGTCTTGCCGGTAAGGGCCGGTTTGTAGCGCACGAAATCACCGTAGCGGTCGACCATGAAGTCGATGATCTGCTGGTTATCCTTGCCCTCCCCCAGCATGCGGAAAATCTCTTTGCGCAGGTCGGCGGCGATCGGGGCGTTGGAGTCGGCGATGTCCTGGTTCTGGCACTTGGGGCAGCGCAGTTCCTTGGTCAATTCGCGAAAACGCTCACGGTCACCGTCCTTGGCGAACTCGTAGGTGTCGATGGCCGCATGGGCGACGCCAACCAGTCCAAGTGCAAGAACCGCAGCGGCTAACAGACGCTTCATGGCTTGGCCTCATCGACCAGTGCCTGGTACTTGGCGGCCAGTTGCTCGCGCCAGACCACTTCGTCGATCACGCCAACATACTTGTCGCGGATCACGCCTTTGGCATCGATGAAGAAGGTTTCCGGCGCGCCGTATACACCGAGGTTGAGACCGAGGTTGCCGTCCTCATCGCGGATATCCAACTGGTAGGGGTTATGGAACTCGGCCAGCCACTTCAAGGCGGCAGCATTGTCGTCCTTGTAGTTGATGCCGTAGATTACCACGCCCTGCTCGGCCAGTTTGTTCAGTACCGGGTGTTCAACGCGGCAGGAAATGCACCAGGTGCCCCACACATTGACCAGCGCCGGTTTACCCAGCAGGTCGGCCTGGGTCAGGGTTTTGTCGCCCTGCACGGTCTTCAGGCTGAACGCAGGGAAGGGTTTACCGATCATCGCCGAGGGCAACTCGGCCGGATCGAGGTACAAGCCGCGATACAAGAACACTGCCATCACCAGAAAGGCCGCCAGCGGCAACACCATCAACCAACGCTTCATGCCGCCGCTCCTTGCAGGCCGAGGGCTTCACGCACACGGCTTTTGACCTTGACGCGATAACGCCGGTCCAGCGCGGCCAGCAACCCGCCGAAACCGGTGAGCAAACCGCCGAACCAGATCCAGCGCACAAACGGTTTGACGTGCACGCGCACCGCCCAGGCGCCGTCGCCCAGCGGCTCACCCAATGCCACATAGAGGTCACGGGTGAAACCGGCGTCGATACCCGCTTCGGTCATCATCGAGCTTTGCACGGTGTACAGGCGTTTCTCCGGGTGCAGCACCGCCACTTCCTTGCCGTTGCGCACGACACGAACAGTGCCTTTGTCGGACGTGAAGTTCGGGCCTTCGAAGTGCTTGGCGCCTTCGAAAATGAAGTGGTAACCGGCCAGGTCCATGGACTCACCCGGCGCCAGGCGCAGGTCGCGCTCAGCGCTGTTCTGGCTGGACAGCACCACGCCGAGGGCGCACACGGCGATGCCGATGTGGGCGACTTGCATGCCCCAGTAGCTGCGGGTCAACGTCGGCAAGCCTTTGATCAGGCCTTTGTGACGGGTCTTGTCGAAAATATCGCGAACGCCGGCCAGCAATACCCAGGCAGCCAGCAGGAAAGTGGCGAGCACCGCCCAATTGAAATCGCCGTAGGCGAACCCGGCGATCACTGCCAGGGCCACGCTGCCCAGCAGCACCGGCATCAGCATGCCGGCCAGCCATTTGACCGGCGTGTCTTTCCAGCGCACCAGCACACCAACGGCCATGACCACCATCAACAGGCCCATCAACGGGATAAACAACGCGTTGAAGTACGGCGGCCCGACGGACAGCTTGGCGCCGCTCAAAGCGTCCAGCACCAAGGGGTACAGGGTGCCGAGCAGGATCATCGACGCGGCCACCACCAGCACCAGGTTATTGCCCAGCAGCAGGGTTTCCCGCGACCACAGGTTAAAGCCGACCTGGCTCTTGACCACGGGTGCGCGCAACGCAAACAGGGTCAGCGAGCCACCGACTACAAACAGCAGGAAGATCAGGATGAACACGCCGCGCTCCGGGTCGGACGCAAACGCATGCACCGAGGTCAACACGCCCGAACGCACCAGGAAAGTACCCAGCAGGCTGAGGGAAAACGCGGCGATGGCCAGCAACACGGTCCAGCTTTTGAACACGCCGCGTTTTTCGGTGACGGCCAGCGAGTGAATCAGCGCGGTGCCCACCAGCCAGGGCATGAACGAGGCGTTTTCCACCGGGTCCCAGAACCACCAGCCGCCCCAGCCGAGTTCGTAGTAGGCCCACCACGAACCGAGGGTGATACCGATACCGAGGAACGCCCAGGCCACAATGGTCCATGGCCGCGACCAGCGCGCCCAGGCCGCATCGAGGCGCCCGCCGAGCAAGGCGGCGATGGCAAACGCAAAGGCCACGGAGAAACCGACGTAGCCCATGTAGAGCATCGGCGGGTGCACGATCAGGCCGATGTCTTGCAACAACGGGTTGAGGTCATGCCCATCCATCGGGATCTGCGGCAGGATGCGCGTGAACGGGTTGGAGGTCATGATCAAAAACAGCAGGAAGCCGATGCTGATCATGCCCATCACCGCCAACACGCGGGCCAGCATGACCTGCGGCAGTTGGCGCGAGAACACCGATACGGCAAAGGTCCAGCCGCCAAGGATCAAGGCCCACAGCAGCAACGAACCTTCGTGGGCGCCCCACACGGCGCTGAACTTGTAGTACCACGGCAGCGCGCTGTTGGAGTTATTGGCGACATAGGCGACGGAAAAGTCGTCGGTCATAAAGGCGTAGGTCAGGCAGCCAAACGCGAACACCAAAAAGGCAAACTGGCCCCAGGCGGCCGGCTGCGCCAGGCTCATCCACAGGCGGTCGCCGCGCCAGGCGCCGAGCAACGGCACCACGGCCTGGACGATGGCGAAGCACAGGGCGAGGATCATCGCCAACTGGCCCAGCTCCGGAATAAACAGTGCGGACGTCATGGCTTAGCCCTCCTTGGCAGGTGCTGGGGCCGATTGGCCGCTGTCTTTCAACGCCTTGGTCACTTCCGGCGGCATGTACTTCTCATCGTGCTTGGCGAGTACTTCATCGGCCACCACCACGCCGTCGGCGTTGAGCTTGCCCAGGGCGACGATGCCCTGGCCTTCACGGAACAGGTCCGGGAGGATGCCGCGATAGGTGATGGTCACGGCTTTGTTGAAGTCGGTGACCACAAAGGTCACGTCAAGGGAATCACCGGAACGCTTCAAGGAGCCCTTCTCGACCATGCCGCCGGCGCGGATGCGCGTGTCGACAGGCGCTTCGCCATTGGCGATCTGGGTCGGGGTGTAGAACAGGTTGATGTTCTGCTGCAAGGCGCTCAGGGCCAGGGTCACGGCAATGCCGACGCCGGCCATGATGGCGAGGATGATCAACAGACGCTTTCTACGCAGCGGATTCACTTATCGGTCTCCCGGCGCAAACGACGCGCCTCTTGTTGCAGGTAACGCTTGCGGGCCAGGATCGGCGCGGCAACGTTGAGGGCCAGCACTGCCAGGCAGATGCCATAGGCCGTCCAGACATACAGGCCGTGATGGCCCATGGCGAGAAATTCACTGAACGAGTTGAAGTTCATCCGCGCGCTTCCAGGCTGTTTTGCACTTCGGTCTTGACCCAACTGGTGCGGGCTTCACGCTTGAGCACTTCGAGGCGCATGCGCATCAGCAGCACGGCGCCGAAGAAGCAGTAGAACCCCAGCACCATCAGCAGCAGCGGCGCCCACATTTCCACGGGCATCGCCGGTTTTTCGGTGAGGGTGAAGGTGGCGCCCTGGTGCAGAGTGTTCCACCACTCCACCGAGTATTTGATGATCGGAATGTTGATTACGCCGACAATCGCCAGCACCGCACAGGCCTTGGCCGCGCTGTCGCGGTTGCTGATGGCATTGCCCAGGGCGATGAGGCCGAAGTACAGGAACAGCAGGATCAGCATGGAGGTCAGTCGCGCATCCCACACCCACCACGAACCCCAGGTGGGTTTGCCCCAGATCGCGCCGGTGACCAGCGCCACGGCGGTCATCCAGGCGCCGATGGGCGCGGCGCATTGCAGGGCCACGTCGGCCAGTTTCATCTTCCACACCAGCCCGACGATGCCGCACACCGCCAGCATCACATAGCAGGACTGCGCCAGCATGGCGGCGGGCACGTGGATATAGATGATGCGAAAGCTGTTGCCTTGCTGGTAGTCCGGCGGCGCGAAGGCCAGGCCCCAGACCAGGCCGATGCCGATCAGCAAAATGGCGGCGATGCTCAACCACGGCAGCAATTTGCCGCTGATGCCGTAAAACCATTTGGGCGAGCCGAGCTTGTGAAACCAGGTCCAGTTCATTGCTGTTTCCATCACGGTGGCTGTGCGTCATTGCGCAAAGCTCAGGGTCTTTACTGGCCAAGGCATAACACTTGGCCAGACCTCATTATTCGCCGACGCTGATCTTCAGGCCAGCCGCTATAGCAAAGGGTGTCAGGGTTACCGCCAGGGCGGTCAGGCTGCCAAGCCACAGGAGGTAGCCGGTCGCCGGCATGCCCATGAGCGCGGCCTGCAAGGCGCCGCTGCCCAGGATCAACACCGGGATGTACAAAGGCAGAATCAGCAGGGCCAGCAACAGGCCACCCCGCTTCAAACCGACGGTCAACGCTGCGCCCACCGCCCCCAACAGGCTGAGCACCGGCGTACCGAGTAACAAGGACAGGAGCAACACCGGCAGGCACTCAACGGGCAAGCCGAGCATCATCGCCAGCAGCGGCGAGAGCAATACTAGCGCCAAGCCGGAAAAAACCCAGTGTGCCAGCACCTTGGCCAGTACCAGAAGTGGCAAGGGGTGCGACGAAAGGACCCACTGCTCGAGGGAACCGTCTTCAAAATCACTGCGAAACAGCCCGTCCAGCGAGAGCAGCACCGATAAAAGCGCGGCCACCCACACCAGTCCCGGGGACAAGGTTTGCAACAGTTTAGTCTCGGGGCCGACTGCCAGCGGGAACAGCGCGATAACGATGGCGAAGAATACCAAGGGATTGGCCAATTCAGCCGGGCGACGGCACAACAGGCGGGCTTCACGGGCGACTAACAGCGCGAACACACTCATGCCGACCACCGCCCTAAATCCAGGTCGCGGTAACCGGCGGGCCTGCGCGCCAGCGTGTGGTGGGTGGTGAGCAGCACCAGGCCACCCTGTTCACAGTGCTGTGCCAGGTGTTCTTCGAGTTGGGCGACGCCCTGCTTGTCGAGGGCGGTGAAGGGTTCGTCGAGAATCCACAGCGGCGGGCCAGGCAGATACAAACGTGCCAGCGCCACGCGGCGCTGCTGGCCGGCGGACAAGGTGTGGCAAGGGACATCTTCGAAGCCTTTAAGGCCAACAGCGGCCAAGGCTTGCCAGATGGCATCGCGGGGCGCCGGATGATGCAGGGCGCTGAGCCAGCTGAGGTTTTCTTCCGGCGTGAGCACGTCCTTGATGCCGGCGGCGTGGCCGATCCAGATCAGGTTGCGCGCAAGCTCGGTGCGTTGTTCGTTGAGGGGCTTGCCGTTGAGTCGAACCTCACCGGCCGTCGGCTGCATCAACCCGGCCAGCAGGCGCAGCAAACTGGTCTTGCCGCTGCCATTGGGGCCGCTGATCTGCACCATGTCGCCGCCCGCCAGCCGCAGTTCGAGGTGCTCGAACAGCAGGCGCAGGTCGCGTTCACAGGCAAGCGCTACGGCTTCTAGAAGAGGGCTGGTCAAAAGATCGCGGGCCTTTACGGTTCAAGTCGGCGGTGCAGCGGCCGTTATAGAGAAGTGCACAATAACGGCTTTGGCGACCGATTTTAGAGAGCTGGATCAAATAGTTGTGAGGTTTTTACCGCTCTCTTTGCAGACGGGCGGCATTATACATGTGATGCCCTACTCTAAAGAGGGCAATTTCCCCAGAGACGACGCGCACGATGACCGGTGAGATCAACCTTCCTACGCTGCCGCCAGCACCGACGCCCGGGCCTGCCCCGCTGCCGCCGACCGGCGAGTTGTTGAAACTGCTGGAGCCGCAGACCGGCCTGATCGACCCTGGCAAAACCGCGAACGCCGAGGTGATAGCGCTTAAACAAGGCGGCGATGCATTTCAGCTGTTGCTCAAGTTGACCCTCGAAGGCGGCCGCCAGACATTGGTACAGGCCAGCAGCGCCCAGCCGTTGCCGCTGGGCAGCAACGTGGCGGTGAGCCAGACGCCGACCGGCAACCTGACCATCACCTTGCAGCAAGCCCTGAGTGCCAATGTGGCCGCCCTGACCCGCATCGACACCACGCAACTGCCGGTGGGCACGCTGTTGCAGGCCAAGGTGCTGACCACCCAGATGCTGCCGCAAGGCACCGCGCAACCGGCGATCTATCGCTCATTGGTCAGCGTACTCAATAACGCCCTGGCCGGCACCACGTTGAGTCTGGAAAGCCCGCAGCCGCTGCGGGTCGGCAGCTTGCTCAGCGCCGTGGTGCAAAATGCGCAGACCCTGAATTTCGTGCCGTTGAGCGGTCTCAAGGATCAACTGGCCGTGGCGCAACAGTTGTCGACCCAGCAAAGTCGCCAAGGCTCGCTGGATGTGCTGTTCAACGCGCTGCAAAGCCTGCCTGCCGACGACACCACCTCCAGCGACCTGCGCGCCGCCGCCGCGCGCTTGCTCAACGCCCTGCCCGACCTGGCGCAAGTCAGCAACCCCAAGGTGCTGGCGCAGTTGGTACAAAGTAGCGGCGTGTTTCTTGAAGCCAAACTGCTGGCCGGGCAAGACCCGCAAGTGCCACCGCTGGACATGAAAGGCAGCCTGCTGCGGCTGGTCGCCGAACTGCTGCCGGCGCTGCCCGCCGCCACTAATCTGAACGCCATCCTCGCCGCCAATACCCTGGCCCAGGTACTGCCCAACTTCGTGCGCAACCCGCTCAGCACCCTCGGCCAGATCGGCGCACGACAAGCCCCGGCGGGCTTTCCGCTGCCGGACCGGCTGATGGCCAAACTTGCAGGCGAAGGCGACCTGGAAAACCTGCTGCGCCTGGCCGCCGGGGCCATTTCCCGGCTGCAAAGCCACCAGTTATCGAGCCTGGAGCAAACCGGCACTACCGCCGATGGCCGCCTGCAAACCACTTGGCAGTTGGAAATCCCCATGCGCACCTTGCAGGACATTGTGCCGTTGCAGGTCAAGTTCCAGCGTGAAGAACCGCCGCCGGACAAGGACCAACCGGAGCGCAAGGACAAGAAAGACCCCAAGCAAATGCTCTGGCGCGTCGAGCTGGCCTTCGACATGGAGCCGTTGGGGCCGTTGCAGGTGCAGGCGCAACTGACCCAGGGCAAATTGTCCAGCCAGCTGTGGGCCTCGCGCCCGTTTACCGCCAGCCTGATCGAAAGCCATTTGGGCAGCTTGCGCGAGCGCCTGGTGACCTCGGGCATCAATGTCGGCGACCTGGACTGCCACCTCGGTACGCCGCCACGTGGGCCACGAACCGGATTGGAGCAACGCTGGGTGGATGAAACCGCATGAAAAACTCCCTTCCGCCACGCCAGGCGATTGCCCTCAAGTACGACGGCCAGCAAGCGCCGACCCTGACGGCCAAGGGCGACGATGCCCTGGCCGAAGCCATTTTGAAGTTGGCGCGGGAAAATGAAGTGCCGATCTATGAGAATGCCGAGCTGGTGAAACTGCTGGCGCGCATGGAATTGGGCGACAGCATTCCGGAGGAGTTGTACCGCACGGTGGCTGAGATTATTGCGTTTGCGTGGACGCTCAAGGGCAAATTCCCGGTGGGCTATGACCCGAATGCCGAGCCGGTGGAGCGGGATGTGACTGCGCGTGGGGATGATTACTAGCTGCACACAAATCCAAATGTGGGAGCTGGCTTGCCTGCGATGGCATCAACCGGGTGTACCTGACACTCCGAGG
>NZ_VBVZ01000210.1 GCF_005863185.1 Pseudomonas edaphica | reverse complement strand
TTCCAGGATCACCTTCAATGGCACGGCGCCGCAGGCTTTATGCACCAAGGCTATGTCTTCGCGCACGGCCTCAAGCAGGCCGTCCTTCAGCCAGCCGATATTGGGCACCATGTCGATCTCCCCTGCCCCGGCGGCTATCGCCCGTTCGGCTTCAAAGGCCTTGGTGTCGCTCAGGCCGGCGCCCAACGGGAAGCCCACCACCGCACAGATCACCACGCGATCGTCGGTCAGGCAGGACGCGGCGTAAGGCACCTGCCCCGAGTTCAGGCATACGGAATAAAAGCCGTGCGCCTGTGCTTCTTCGCACAAGGTGCGAATCTGTTCACGGGTGGCATCGGGGGCCAGCAAGGTGTGATCGATGTACTTGGCCAATGCTGCGGGTTGAAGCGTATTCATATAACGTGCCCTTGCCTGTATGTTGCCAATGGTGGTGTGCCGCGTGCTGCGGTGCTCACATTAAGCGTTACAATATTCACAATTAATGTTACTTAGTTAACACAAACAATCAAGCCCTGGAATGCCCGTGGACAGTAAAAAAGCCGAGCGACTCAAGCTTATCCAGCAAGCCCTGCAGGACCAGAGCGCCATTCACCTGCGGGAAATGGCGGCGCTGCTGGATGTTTCCGAGATGACCCTGCGCCGCGACCTCAGCCACTTCAGCGAGCATTTGCGCCTGCTCGGTGGCTACATCACACGGGTCGGCAGTGAGGCCGGTGATTACCGGGTCGCCGACCAAGGCACGCGTCACGTCGAAGAAAAACGCCGCATCGGCAAACTCGCTGCGCGGTTGATACAGCCCGGCGACACGGTATTTTTTGACTGCGGTACCACCTCGCCGTTTGTGATTGATTTCATCCCCGACGAGTTGGAGTTCACCGCGGTATGCAGCTCGTTGAACGTGTTGCTCAAGCTGCAGAACAAGCCCAACTGCCATATCGTGCTGTGCGGCGGCACCTTTCACCGCAAGAACCAAGTATTTGAAAGCAGCGCCGAAAGCAGCATTCTCGACAGCGTGCGCCTCACGTGGGCCTTTGTGACGGCGGCGGGCGTCAGCCAGGAATTTGGCGTGACCTGCTTCAACTTCAATGAAGTCGAGGTCAAGCAAAAGGTCCTGCGCCAAGCCCAGCAGCGCGTGCTGCTGGCGGACTTCAGCAAGTTCGACACGGTGCGCACTGCGCACTTTGCCAGCCTTGCAGACTTTCAATACGTGGTCAGCGACAAGAAAATCCCCCAAGCGTACAAAGAAGCCATCCAGGCCAGCGGCGCGCAATTGCTGGTTTAACCCAGCAACGTTTGGCGCTCCCGCGCATTCAAGTAGCCGGTGGTCACGCTGAACGAAGCGCTGGCCCCGGCCGCCAGCACACGCACGTGACCTTTGGCTTTTTCGGCGTTATAACCTTCGGGTTCACAGGTTGACGGCAGTACGAACGCCGCCACTTGCTGGTCCGGTGAGTGCAGGATCCAGCGTGCGGCGTGCTCGAACTCCTTGGGGCGATAACGGGTGTAAAACGCCGCACCATTCGGGTGGTCCAGCAGAAAATGTGCATGGCCGCTGGCGTCTGTGCCCACGTCGTCGAAGAAAAACACGATTTCAGGGTCGTACAACGCCGGTGTGTCGAGACACGCCAACTGCGCCGGATGCTCGGCCAGTTGCGCCATATAGGCGCTCCAGTCAGGCGTGGGCTTGACGTGGTCCGGCACGCTGGTGCGCAGGCGCAGGCGCTGCATGCCCAGCGGCTCGACAAACCGCGCGCCGGCCACATAGGCGTAGTTCATATGGGCCATGTACATCAGTTCCATGGGCTTGCCGGCCAGGTTGGTGACGTCCATATCGATATCGAACAGGGCTGAATCGGCGCGCAGTGTCACGCTCGGGGTTGCCCTGTATCGATCGCCAAAGCCCTTGGCATATTGGTAAGTGCCACCCAGGCTCACAACGCCCTCGCCTATTTCCAGCCAAGCTGTGTCCATGGGCGCGCAGGGCATTTCGCCGTGCAAGGCATGGGTGTCATCCGGCGCCGGGCAACCGTTGCGCAGCAGGCCACTGTGAAACATAAAGCAGCCATAAGTATCAATGACGGTCGGGCTAGGCCTTGGCTGCTCGAACAGGTTGGTCATGGTCAGGTCGCAGCCGTCGAACACCGCCGACCAGATCATCTGCCCTTGATAAGGCAACACCACCAGGCGTCCACGGCTGTTCTCCAGGCCCACGGCCAGCACGCCGGACGGGTAAACCCAGGCGCTGACCTTGAAGTCTTCGGACTGTAGCAAGACCTTTTCCTGCTCGCTGAACAGCACCGGATACAGCGGGATACGCGTGTTCATGAGGCCACCGCCGCCGCACCCGACGGCACGCTGTCCGACTGGCGCATGCACTTGAGCGCATACATCACGATCACGATAAAGCACAGCAACGGCACGCTGTAGGCCAACTGCATGTTGCCACCGCTGGCGTCAGACAACAGGCCCTGGAAGATCGGAATCACCCCGCCACCGACAATGCTCATCACCAGCAGTGAACCGCCGACACCGGTGTCCTCACCCAGGCCATCGATGGTCAGGCCGTAGATGGTTGGCCAGCACGGTCCGAGAAAAATGCTCACGCCAACCGCCGCATACACCGCCGAAATATTCGGCACCAGGATGGTGTAAGCCAGCAGCACAATGCACAGCACGCCATAAATCGCCAATACCCGGGCCGGGTGCAGGCGGCGCATCAGCAGGTTAGCGATCATCTTGCCGACAAAGTAGGCGGCAAAGGTCGTCAACAGGAACCATGAAGCGCTGCGCTCATTCATGCCGCCCATCTGCATGGCTAGGCGAATGGTGAAACTCCACACACCAACTTGCGCGCCCACATACAGAAACTGCGCCAGTACACCAAAGGTAAAGCGCGGGTTGCGCCACAGTCGGCCCAGGCTTTGGCGCAGGCTGCCGGATTTATTGTCGACGGGCTTATTGCCCTTGCAGGCCGGGAACCGGGTAATGGCGATCAGGATAAACATCAGCACCAGTACGGCGATCATCCACTTGTAGGGCAACAGCGTGGACTGGATCATCTGCAACTGCTGCACCGCCGCCTCGGAGGCGCTCATCTGCGTCAGTTGCTCGGTGGTGGCATCGGTGTCCTTGAACATCACAAAGCTGCCCACGTACACCCCGGCCATGGCGCCGAATGGGTGAAAGGTTTGCGAGATATTCAAGCGCCGCGTCCCGGTTTCCCGTGGTCCCATCAGGGTTGAATAGGTATTGCACGCGGTTTCCAGGAACGACAGACCGGCGGCAATCACAAACAGGGCCAGCAGGAACATGCCGTATTTGGCGGTGGACGCGGCTGGGAAGAACAGCAGGCAGCCCAGCATGTACAGCAACAGGCCGATCAGAATGGTGCTTTTGTAGCTTAAGCGGCGCACCACCATCGCGGCCGGAATCGCCACGAAAAAGTACCCCAGGTAAAACGCCGACTGCACAAAGGCGGTTTGGAAATCGCTGAGCAGGAAGGCTTTCTTGAAGTGCGCGATCAGCACGTCGTTCATGCTCGCCGCTGCAGCCCACAATGCAAAAATGCTGCACAGCAGGATAAACGCGAACCAGGGCGTGCGGTTCAGATAGAAGCCATCGGGTGTCTGTTGCAGCGCAGGTTTGTTCATTATTGTTCTCCGGGCTGGGTTGAGAGTCTTACCGCTGTTGCTGGAAACGGGCGAACGCTTCGGCGTCGGGATAGGAGGTCTGTGTACCCAGCGCTGTGACCGAACAGGCGGAATACGCCACCGCTTGCTCCATGGCCTGGCGAATAGCGCCGTCGCGGCTCCAGTGCTGGATGAAACAACCGATAAACGCATCACCGGCGCCGGTAGTGTCGCGGGCCACCACCCGCTGGCCGGGCACCTGGAACTCGCCCTCCGCGCCCACGTACAGCGCGCCGTGCTCGCCGAGGGTGACGATCACGTGGCGAATGCCGCTGGCCACCAACGTACGCGCGGCGCTGCGGGCCGAGTCCGGCGAGTCCACGACGCGACCGGTGATCAACGCCAGTTCCGATTCGTTGGGAATCAGGAAATCCAACTGCGCCAGGTGCTCGGCACTCAAGTCGGCCAGGGCCGGCGCCGGGTTGAGCAGCACCGTAATGCCATGGCGGCGGGCAAATTCGATGGCGCAGTAGACCGTGTCCAGGTTGATCTCCAGTTGCAGCACGATCAGCGTGCATTCACGCAGGTCGGCAGCGGCCGTCTCGATGTCCGCTGGCAACAAATGCGCATTGGCGCCTTTGACGATCAAAATGCTGTTATGGGAATCGGCGCGCACAAAAATCGGCGCGACGCCGCTGGAGACGCCCGGCACACGCTGCACGTAACGGGTGTCGATACCAAAACGCTGGAAGTTGGCCAGGGTGTTGTCGGCGAACATGTCGTCACCGACTTTACTCAGCATCAGCACCTGCGCGCCAAGCTTGGCCGCCGCCACCGCCTGGTTGGCGCCTTTGCCGCCACACCCCAGGGCAAAGCCCGGCGCTTCCAGGGTTTCGCCCTGGTCCGGCATGCGGTCGATGTAGGTAATCAAATCCACCATGTTGCTGCCGATGACTGCGATCTTGCCCATTGCTATCTCACCTTGTTGCGGCACGACCAGGCAGGTCGTAGCGCTCTTGTTTTGTTATTTAAATAACATTAAGTGTGATTATTCAATCTTTATTTTATGAAGATCAGTCAAGCCGCAGGAAAATGTAGCGTCTGTGTAAGCATCATCTTGTGTGCCCAGGTACAGCTCACTAAGCTGGCCGATCTTTTGCTGTGACCCGGAACCCCCATGTCTCGAAGTATTGCCCACCTCGCCTTGTTGCTCGGGTTGATCACCGCCATCGGCCCTTTCGCCATCGACAGCTATCTGCCTGCGCTACCCACCCTGGGTGCCAGCCTGCAGGCGTCGCCGGCGGCCGTGCAGATGAGCCTGACGGTGTTCTTCATGATCATTGGCGTGTGCCAGTTGTTTTACGGGCCGATCAGCGATGTGTACGGTCGCAAGCCGCCGATTTACGCGGGCCTGGCGATTTTCGCGGTGGCCAGCGTCGGCTGTGCGCTGGCGCCGACGATTGAAGTGCTGATTGGTTTTCGTGCCCTGCAAGCCTTTGGCGCATGCGCCGGCATGGTGATCCCGCGGGCGGTGGTGCGTGACCTGTACACCGGCCACGAAGCCGCACGGTTGATGGCCCTGCTGATGCTGGTGATGAGTGTTTCGCCGATCCTCGCGCCCTTGGCCGGCAGCGTGGTGATTTCACTCTGGAGCTGGCGTGAAGTGTTCGTGGTGCTCGCAGTGGTTTCGCTGTTGTGCCTGGTGATGACCTTTGTGCAACTGCCCGAAACCCATCCTGCCGAACGCCGCCTGGGCAAGACCCTGGGCAGTGCGATCGGCAGCTACGGCGCCTTGCTGCGCGACCCGGTATTCACCGGCCTGTCGGTGGTGTGCGGGTTTGGCTTGGCGACGTTCTTTGTGTTTATCGGCAGCGCGCCGTTCGTGTACATCGAGTATTTCGGCCTGACGCCTACGCAATTCAGCCTGTGTTTTGCAGTAAACGCCGCGTCCTTCTTCGCCATGAGCCAACTGACCGCACGCCTGAGCGCGCGTTTTGGCCTGGCGCCGCTGATTCGCGGGTCGGTGATCGGCGTGGCGGTGGTTATGAGCGCGCTGGCCGTCACCACCTTGTGGAGTGACAACCTCGCCTTGATGATGGCACTGCTGTTTATCGGTTTCGGTTTTCTCGGCCTGTTATTGCCAGCCGCGGGGGTGTTGTCCATGGAGGATCACGGCGCAGTGGCAGGTTCTGCCTCGGCACTGCTCGGTGCTATCCAGATGATCACGGCGGCCGTGTCCATGACGCTGGTTGGCGTGTTTGCCGACCATACACCTGCGCCCATGCTGGTCGGCATCGCGCTGTGTGCGGTGGCGGCGATGCTGGTGACCTTATGGACCCTGCGTCGTTTGCCGGCTCACCTGGCGCGTGATTGACGCCATTCGTCGGGGGCGTGGCCCATCCATTACAACTATCGCGGGCGGCAAAACACCTAACTCCATAGCACCTTTGACGTTCTATGGAGTTAGACATGACCGACTACCCTCGCCCACCCTTCGCGCCCCAAGCCCAGTCCGTGCCGGGCACCCAGAAGAAAATGGACCCGTACCCCGACTGCGGCGAGAAGAGCTATAAAGGCTCCGGCCGGTTGGCCAACAAGATCGCCCTGATCACCGGCGCCGACAGCGGTATTGGCCGCGCGGTGGCGATCGCCTTTGCCCGTGAGGGCGCCGACGTAGCCATCGCGTACCTGGATGAGCATGAAGACGCCCAGGAAACCGCACGCTGGGTCGAAGAAGCGGGCCGTCAATGCCTGTTGTTGCCGGGCGATATCGCGCAAAAAACCAACTGCCAGGCGCTGGTGGACAAGACCGTCGAGCAGTTTGGCCGCATCGATGTGCTGGTCAACAACGCCGCGTTCCAGATGACCCACGAAACCCTCGAAGATATCGAGGATGAAGAATGGGTCAAGACCTTCGATATCAACATCACCGCGATGTTTAGGATCTGCAAGGCGGCCCTGCCGCATATGAAAGCCGGCAGCTCGATCATCAACACCAGTTCGGTTAATTCCGATATGCCCAAGCCAACCCTGTTGGCCTACGCCGCCACCAAAGGCGCGATTGCCAACTTCACCGGTGGCCTGGCGCAGTTGCTGGGTGACAAGGGTATTCGCGTCAACAGCGTGGCACCAGGGCCGATCTGGACGCCGCTGATTGTAGCGACCATGCCCGACAAGGATGTGCAGAGCTTTGGCAGCGAAACACCGCTCGGGCGGCCAGGCCAGCCTGTAGAGGTGGCACCGATCTATGTGCTGCTGGCCTCGGACGAAGCCAGCTATATCTCCGGCTCACGGTACGCGGTCACTGGCGGCAAACCGATTCTCTAAACCTCACATAGCCCTAATGTGGGAGCGGGCTTGCCCGCGATTGCGGTGTATCAGGCAGTCAATCTGTCACTGACACACCGCAATCGCGAGCAAGCTCGCTCCCACAGTTTTAATCAGTGTCTGACCTGGAAGCTACAAATCAAACCTGTCCACCGCCCGGCGCCGCTCGTTGTCATCGCGCACGTCATAACTGGCGGTGGTCTGGATATTGGTGTGATGCGCCAGTTTCTGCGCAATCGACAGGTCGTGTTCTTCAATCACCCGCGTGATGAACGAGCGTCGGAAGTCATGGGGCATGATCTTCACGCCCACCTGCTCACCGCGTTGACGGGCGATGTAGTAAATCGCGTGCTTGGTGATGCGTTCACGGGTGATATGGCTGCCCCGGCGAATACGATTGAACAGGAAGCTATCATCCTGCTCGCCTTCCTTGAGCTGCTCGCGACGAAACGCCAGCCAGGCCTGCAACTTGTCAAACGCCCAGGCTGGGGCGTACTTGATCAGTTCTTTGTTGCCTTTGCCAATCACACGCAAGCTGCGTTCATCGAAGTTGATCTGCGCCAGGTCCAGGTTGACCGACTCCGACTTGCGCATGCCTGAACCATACAAAATGCCGATCACGGCGGCATCCCGCAGGCCTTGAGGGCGTGGGTCGGCGGCACAGACTTCCATCATTTCGCGGATCAGGGTGCGGCGCAGGTTACGGCCCTGGCTGAGGCGTGTGCCCGGCGTGGCCTTGACCGAGCGCATCTTCAACAGGTGGTCCTGGCTGATCAGGCTCATTCGCCAGGCCTCGTTCATCACCCCGCGTACCGCATTCACATACAGCGAAGAAGTGTTCGGCGCGCAGCCGTCCTCGCGCAATGCGCCGACCAGGGCAATCACCTGTTCGGGTTGCAGCAGGTGCCAGTCGATCTCTTCCAGGTTGATATCTTCGTAGCCCAGGCGGTCGGCGGCATCTTGCAGCACGTAGCGCATGGTCAGTTGGCTGGAGGGCGCCAAGCGGGTGAGGTAAAGGGTCAGTGGGTTGCGGATAGACTCAGTCAAGGTAGATCAGCCTTTGGATTAAATACCTCATTCAAGCCTTTGTTTAATCGAGGTATTTAGTGAATTGGCGAGGATCGAGTCTAACTCAGGACCGGGCTTGGCACCAAATCACGGCACAACATCACGGCGCCGATTCGTCGTCCTCGGTCGGGTTTTCAGCCTGAGGTTGCGCCTGGGATTGGCTCCAGTCGGCATCCTGTTTGTGCATCAGTGCAAACCAGTGCTGACGCATGAACGCCAGGTAGCTGTCCGGCGCTTTGGCAAAGTCGCTTTCATCGCCATAACAGCCCGGCAGCGGCAACTCGGTGCCCTGCTCCTTGTACTGGCTGACCAGTGCCTGCTGTGCGGCAACGCTGCAGTCAGTAGGCAGCGGCATACCTCGCAGGGCACCGGCATCCTCGTCCCACCAGCTTGCACCGACGCGATCGACACCGCGCAGGCGGTACTTCTGGGACTTGCCGACATGCATGATCAGCTTGAACTCACGCGGGCTGACATCGCTGGTGCAGGTGCGCGAATAGCCCACCGTGGCCTGGGTAACGCCATCACCGGCAAGATCAGTGACCTTGGTTGCCGCCCTGTCAAAACGCAGCCCTGCATCGAATTCGCAATGCTGCACATCGTCATAGAGCATCCAGACACGCTTGGGGCGGTCGCCGCCGAGCAAATACTGGGCCGCGTAGACAAATGCCGACTGGGTACCGTCGTCATCACGCTCGCTGACTTGCTCGGCGAGTACCAGCAAGTTCTTGCCTTGGTGGTCGTCCCAGGTATAGGCCGCGACCTGTTTGCCGCGCACTTCCACGCCGTCCGGCACCTGCTCGATGCTGGTAAGCGCCACGCCATCGTCGGCTCGAACGGTAGTGACACAGGCCACCACCATCAACAAGCCCATCAATGCAGGCCGCAACTGGCCGTGCAAAATCCGCACACTATTCATCCGACTACCCTGGCAAGAGATGGCTTACTTTACCGGCACTTGAGGGCCATTGCAGAGAAGTTTGTTGAATTACCTTACGCGCCTGCGCAGTGGTGCAGAATCCGTCGCGGTTTTGCCTGCAGAACCAATCCCCAGGCGCTTCAGCGGTTTAGCTGAACCCTACCTGTCTACCTGTCAAATAAACGAGTTTTTCATCCGCCTTTCATATTCGTTCAACAATTTTCCGCTTAAACTTGACCGCAGGCCTTGAGAACGAACCGCGTCTTCCCCGACTAACCTGTTGATTACGCTTTACCTTTCATAGTTTTCGTCTTTACTCTGCTAGCCCATGGAAGAAACCGTTGCCCGTCCTCAGGAAAGTCGAACGAATGCCGCACACCCACGCTACATTTAATCGGCCGGCGTTGTTGCCGACTGATTACTGCTGTTTTCACGCTCCAATTGTTCTAGCCCCGAGGTCATGAATCTTTGAAACCCTACCCTATTCATTGCGTGTCGATCGTTATCCCGGTCTACAACGAACAAGAGAGCCTGCCTGAATTGCTGCGTCGCACGACTGCAGCTTGCAAGCAATTGGCTTACGAATACGAAATCATCCTGGTGGATGACGGTAGCCGCGACAACTCGGCCCAATTGCTGGAAGACGCTGCCGCAGAAGACGGCAGCAACGTGGTGGCGGTGATCCTCAAC
>NZ_VBVZ01000020.1 GCF_005863185.1 Pseudomonas edaphica | reverse complement strand
CTTCTGAACGCCGGACACGCCCTGTACAAGGTTGGCGGCACGGATGGCTTCTGCCTGGGTCAGCAGGCCCATCATGTAGACGATGCCATTATCGGTGACGATCTTGATGCGCGAGCCGGGTACACCGCTGTCGGTGAGCATCTGCGCCTTGATCTTGGTGGTCAGCAGCGCATCGTTGCTGATGGCCAGCAGGGTGATCGGGTCCATGACCTGCAGCTCGTTGTGGACCTTCTTGACCCGCTGGACCGTCGAGGCGGCTTGTTCGGCCTGGGCCTTGAGGTCGGCACGCGGCGTCTGCCCGGCCAGCAGTACCACGCCGTTGAAGCTGGTGACCACAATGCGCGAGGCGCCGTTGCCCAGGTCGGTAGCGGCCTTGGCGACGTTGACCTTGACCTTGGTTTCGATCAGCGAATCGTCGATGGTGCTGCCAAAAGTGCGTGTGCCCCGGTCATCCTGAATGGGTGTGTCGCGTGTCGCAGTGATTGCCGTGCTGCACCCGCTGATGGCGAGGCACAGCGTAATGGCCAAAAGGCTGAGGCGGTTAACGGTCATTCTTCACTCCCGAACAGTTGGCTGTCGATCAGATCGCACAGGCAGTGGATCGCCAGCAGGTGGACTTCTTGAATGCGTGCAGTGACGTTGGCCGGGACACGGATCTCCACGTCCTCAGGCAATAACAGTGAGGCCATGCCGCCGCCGTCGCGCCCGGTCAAGGCTACGACAATCATTTCGCGGTCATGTGCGGCCTGGATCGCTTGAATAATGTTCGCCGAGTTGCCGCTGGTAGAAATAGCCAGCAACACATCGCCGGGTTGGCCCAGGGCGCGTATCTGCTTGGAGAAGATTTCGTTGTAGCTGTAGTCGTTGGCGATCGAAGTGATCGTCGACGAGTCGGTGGTCAGCGCGATGGCCGGCAGGCTCGGGCGCTCGCGCTCGAAGCGGTTGAGCAGCTCGGAGGAAAAGTGCTGGGCATCACCGGCCGAACCGCCGTTGCCGCACGAAAGCATCTTGCCCTCGTTGAGCAAGGCATTGACCATGACCTGACTGGCTTGCTCGATGTGCGGTGCAAGTACGTCCATCGCCTGTTGCTTGGTGTCGATGCTGGCCTGGAAAAGCTGGCGAATTCGGGATTGCATGTCCATCTGTGTGACCTTAAGTAGCGCGGCTGTTTGGCACAGAAATGTGCAGCCCGCAAAGCAAAGAGCAAAAGTGTGTGGTGAAGATATCCGGGCAATCAGCTGTCGAAGGCATTCTTGAGCCAGTTCAAATCAGCTGGGCCTGCCGGTGTGCTTTCCATGGCAACCACATCGAAACGGCAGGGGCTGTCAGCCCAGCGATGCTCTTTTTGCAGGAAAAACTGCGCGGCGAGTATCAGCTTCTGACGCTTGCGCCCATCGATACTGGCGAGCGCGCCACCCCATTGTGCGTGTTTTCTGTAGCGGACTTCGACGAATACTACTGTATCGCCGTCAAGCATGACCAGATCAAGCTCACCGCGTTTACATAACCAGTTCTGCGCCAGAAGACGCAGACCCTGTTGTTGCAGATAGTTCAGAGCTTGCAGTTCGGCGTCCTTGCCGCTTTGTGCGCTGGACCGCTCGAGCATCAGCGCGGGGTGTCCGGCAGGCGTTGAATCTCGCCGCCGACGAACTTCGCCCATGGCATCTGGCGGTCAACACGCTGGTAGGCGCCGATACCCAGGTTGCCCGACAGGCCGTCAACGCGAGTGTCCGGCAATGCCTTGAGTTGGCCCAGGCGCGGTGCCAGGCGGTAGGCGTCCACGCCCATCGCATACAGGCGGCCAAGGCTGCCATTGGCCTGTGGCCATTGCGCGGCAACCTGGTTGCGCAGCGGGTCGGTGGTGTTGAGCAACCACGGGGTTTCGCAGAACATCACGTTGGTCATGTCCAGGTACTGGTTTTTGTCGCCGCTGGCGCTGAACACGTGGGACGTCGCATACACAGGTACATCACCGGCGTACTGGAAGTTAAGTGTCGGTTTGATCTGCTGGGCCAGTTGCGGCGTCACAGCCAGGAAGATGAACTCGATGTCCTGGCGGCGCGAAGGTTGCGCGGCGACGTCGGTGCCGACGGTGCTTTGCAGGCTCTTGGCGCGGCCTTCGCTTTTACGCAGCTGGAACAGGTCAGCAATCTGCTGGGCGAGGGCCACTGGCTGATCGACGTACTCGACACCGACGACGGTGCCGCCGTTGGCTTCCCAGTCCTGACGGAAGGCTTTATAGACGCGCTCACCCCATTCGCCACGCGGCACCATGGCGGCGGCGCGGTGCAGGCCGTCGGCACGGGCGCGACGCGAGACTTCGCGGGCTTCGTCTTCAGCGGCCAGGCCGAACTGGAACAGTTGCGGCGGGTTTTCGTTAAGTTCGCTGTAGTTCAGGCCCAGGGTGGTGATCGGCAATTGCCCGCGGGAGGCGAGCTGCTTGACCAGTGGTTTCTCCAGCGGGCCGACTACCAGTTGCACGCCGGCAGCCTGGGCCTTGGCGTAGAAGTCGTCGAGGGAGGTCAGGCGCGAGCTGTCATAGAACTCGATCACCGGCGGCTTCTGCCCGGCTTGTTCAGCCTGGAAGTGCGCCGCCATGAAGCCTTCGCGCAGCGCCTTGCCGACCGCCGCCAAAGGGCCTTCCTGCGGCAGCAGCAACGCGATTTTGGTCAGCGGCTGGCTGGCCAGCTCCTTGAGCTTGGTCAGCGGGGTCGGCAGGTTGACTGCCGCCGGGTGGCCTGGGTTCTGCGCGCGCCAGGTATCAATGGCGGCTTGCTGTTGTTCCAGGGTGCCGGCGCCTTTGATTGCCTGGGCCAGGGTGATCCAGCCGTCGAGGGTCGGGTTGCCGCTGGCTTGCAATTGCTCTGCAGGCAGCGCGGCGACCAGCGCCCAGATGGCTTCGTGGTTGCTCTTGGCGGCATCACCCGTCAGCAACGGGGCCATGGCCACCCGCTCACGCGCGGCAGCCATAGTCTGGCCATCGGCTTCATAGGCGCGAGCATGCACGGTGCCGGTACGGATCTGCTGGTCAGTCGGCAGCTCCTTCAGGCTTTGCAGGCTGGGGTGGTTCAGGGCGGCCAGAGCCGCTTTGGGTTGGTTGCGCGCCATGGCCAGTTCCGCGGCCAGGGTGCTGGCAAAGACTTGTGCGGCCGGCTTCAGGACATCCAGGGGCACCTGCGCAAGAATCTGCGACGAGCGGCCAGGGTTGTTCTGGTGGTAGGCCAGGTCTGCCGCACTCAGGCGCAGCATCGCGGCCTTTTCTGGCGTACTGGCCTTGGTGGCCTGTTCGAGCAGTTGCTCGATACTGGCATCCGGGGTCCGGGGGAGGTCGCCAAGGCTGGACGAGGGCGAGCTGGCGCACGCGGCCAGTAAGGCAGCGAGGCAGAGGGCGGAGAGCAGCCGCAGGCAAGCGATCATGTAAGTGTTCCTGATACCGATCAAATTAGCGTGGAATTGTACCCAAGCACTGGCCCAGGCGCGATGTTACTGGCGTGAAACCATCGATTTAGGTCGTGTAAATGTTGCGAGCCGGCATCGATGGCCGACCTCGAGGGCATATTATCGGGGCGCCTACGCGCTACAATGCGACTTTTCCTTACCATCGAGGTGTGCGTTTTGACTGCTCCAGGTCCTTTGAATTCCACTGCAGGCTCGCTTTTTGTCGTGGCGACGCCCATTGGCAACCTGGACGACATCAGTGCTCGGGCGCTGAAAGTGTTGCGTGACGTAAAATTGATCGCGGCGGAAGACACGCGGCACTCCCAGCGTTTGATGCAGCATTTTGGCATCAGCACGCCATTAGCCGCGTGCCATGAGCATAACGAGCGCGAAGAAGGCAGCCGTTTTATCACGCGCTTGCTGGCGGGTGACGATGTGGCATTGATCTCGGATGCCGGCACTCCGTTGATTTCCGACCCTGGCTATCACCTGGTTCGCCAGGCGCGTGCCGCTGGTATCAATGTAGTGCCAGTTCCGGGAGCGTGCGCGCTGATTGCGGCATTATCGGCCGCCGGGTTGCCGTCGGACCGTTTTATCTTCGAAGGTTTCCTGCCCGCCAAGGCGGTTGGGCGCCGTGCGCGACTGCAAGCGTTAAAGGAAGAGCCGCGTACGTTGATCTTTTACGAGGCGCCGCACCGCATTCTCGAGTGCTTGCAGGACATGGAGCTGGTGTTCGGCGGCGAACGCCTGGCGCTGTTGGCTCGGGAGCTGACCAAGACCTTCGAGACCCTCAAAGGCTTGCCGTTGGAAGAGCTGCGTGCGTTCGTTGAGGGCGACAGCAACCAGCAGCGCGGTGAGTGCGTGGTGCTGGTGGCCGGCTGGACCGCACCGGAAAATGAAGACGCGGTGGGCAGCGAGGCTATGCGCATCCTGGATCTGCTGCTTAAGGAAATGCCCCTGAAGCGTGCGGCAGCCCTGGCGGCTGAGATTACCGGCTTGCGTAAGAACGTGCTGTATCAAGTCGCGCTGGATAAGCAGAAAGCCGAATAGTTCCGGGGTTACGCCGGTATCCCGTCCGAACGTGATGGCATTGCTGCACTTTTAATACTTGTCCTCAAGCCGTCGTGCCGTTAACCTGCGCGGCGGAGAGTCGATTGGACAGTCGCTGCCCTCTATGAAAATTAGGGGGGGGAGGAAAGTCCGGGCTCCATAGGGCGAAGTGCCAGGTAATGCCTGGGAGGCGTGAGCCTACGGAAAGTGCCACAGAAAATAACCGCCTAAGCACTTCGGTGCCGGTAAGGGTGAAAAGGTGCGGTAAGAGCGCACCGCACGACTGGCAACAGTTCGTGGCTAGGTAAACCCCACTTGGAGCAAGACCAAATAGGGTCCCAAGGCGTGGCCCGCGCTGGGACCGGGTAGGTTGCTAAAGATGTCCAGTGATGGCCATCGTAGACGAATGACTGTTCAAGACAGAACCCGGCTTACAGATCGACTCTCCACCTTTTTCCTTCTGCCCGAATCTCGGGCAGAAAACCGGTAGTAACGCAAGAATCCCTCCCTGCCAAATCATTTGCAGATGCATCTTCGTAATACCAAAAAAATCTTACTCTTAATAAATTACTTTAACTTTAAGCCGTAGCTCCATGAGCTATTTGCGGTTGCTGAGTCAAAAACATCGCCAAACTCGCGTTTCTCCTCCTTTTACGTTCCTAAATCTCCGTTCTGTAAGGCTTTTCCTTGAATCCGCGCCTTGACGGTGTGGTGGGCGCATTCCTATAGTGTGCGCAAGTGGCGGAAAGTGGCACAAAGTGGGTTTTTTGAACGTAAAACGCTAAAATTTGGAGAAGCGCATCTGTGTTTCGCGGAGCTAACGCTATCAGTCTCGATGCAAAAGGCCGTCTCGCCATGCCGAGCCGGTATCGTGACGAGCTCATTTCGCGAAGTTCAGGCCAGTTAATCATCACGATTGACGCCGTTGACCCTTGTTTGTGTGTTTACCCCCTCGATGAGTGGGAGTTGATCGAAACCAAGTTGCGCGCTCTGCCTTCATTGCGTGAAGAAAACCGCCGCCTGCAGCGTCTGCTGATCGGTAATGCCGTCGACCTTGAACTCGATGGCAGTGGTCGTTTCCTGGTGCCGCCGCGCTTGCGCGAGTACGCCAAGCTGGATAAGCGCGCAATGCTGGTGGGCCAGCTGAACAAGTTCCAATTGTGGGACGAAGATGCCTGGGATGCTGTTTCTGCAGCAGACCTGGCTGCTATTCAACAACCGGGCGCTATGCCTGATGAACTGCGTGATTTGATCCTGTGACTATTGATAGCGGCTTTAACCACATCACCGTACTGCTTGACGAAGCCGTTGAGGCTCTCGCCGTACGCGCGGATGGCTGCTATGTGGATGGCACCTTCGGCAGGGGCGGGCACAGCCGGTTGATACTCAGCCAGCTCGGCTCCGACGGTAAACTCCTCGGGTTCGACAAAGACCCTCAAGCGATTGCCACCGGGCAAGCGCTAGCGGCCGAAGACGGCCGCTTTGTCGTTGTGCAGCGCAGCTTTGCCGAGCTGGGTGCCGAAGTCGCCGAGCGCGGCATGGCAGGTAAGGTAGCCGGGGTTTTGCTCGACTTGGGCGTATCTTCGCCACAGCTTGACGACCCCGAGCGCGGCTTCAGTTTCATGAACGACGGCCCGCTCGACATGCGCATGGACCCGACTCGTGGCATCAGCGCTGCGCAGTTCATCGCCACTGCACCCCATGAAGAAATTACTCGCGTGTTCAAGGAATACGGCGAAGAACGCTTCGCCGGCCGCATGGCCCGTGCCGTGGTTGAGCGCCGTGAAATCCAGCCGTTCGAGCGCACCGCCGACCTGGCTGAAGTACTCAAGGTCGCAAACCCTGCGTGGGAAAAGGGCAAGAACCCGGCAACCCGTGCGTTCCAGGGGCTGCGCATTCACGTCAATAACGAACTGGGCGATCTGGAAGCCGGCCTCGAAGCCGCACTGGATGCCTTGGAAGTGGGTGGTCGCCTGGTGGTGATCAGCTTCCACTCCCTGGAAGACCGCATCGTCAAACTGTTCATGCGTCGTCTGGTCAAGGGCGAGTCCGATAACCTGCCGCGCAACCTGCCGGTGCGTTTCGAAGCCTTTGTGCCGAAAATCAAAATCCATGGCAAAGCGCAGTTCGCCTCCGAAGCCGAACTCAAGGCCAACCCACGTTCCCGTAGCGCCGTTATGCGCGTCGCGGAGAAGCTGCGGTGAGCAAGCTTTTCGCCAAGCCCCTCCCGGGCGGCAGCTTCTTTATGTTGCTGTTGTTTGTCGGCGTGCTGGTGTCCGCAATTGCGGTGTCTTACAGCGCCCACTACAACCGTCAATTGCTTAACACCCTGTACGGGGAATTGAGCGTGCGTGACAAAGCGCAGGCGGAATGGGGCCGGTTGATCCTTGAGCAAAGCACCTGGACGGCCCATAGCCGTATCGAAGTGCTGGCCACCGAACAGCTGAAAATGCACATTCCTGGTGCGGCCGAAGTGCGGATGGTGGCGCCATGATGAAACTTGAAGGTGCACTTTACCCGTGGCGCTTTCGCCTGATGCTCGGCATCTTGGCTTTGATGGCCGGCGCGATTGCATGGCGGATTATCGACCTGCAAGTGATCGACCGCGACTTCCTGATCGGCGAGGGTAATGCCCGTAGCCTGCGGCATATCCCGATTCCTGCGCACCGCGGCCTGATCACCGACCGTAACGGCGAGCCTCTGGCCGTGAGTACGCCGGTGACCACCCTGTGGGCCAATGCCAAGGAGCTGCAAACCGCCAAGGACAAATGGCCTGAGCTGGCTGCCGCGCTGGGCCAGGACCCTAAAGCCTTGAGCGAGCGTCTGGAAGCCCAGGCCAACAAGGAATTCATCTATCTGGTGCGTGGGCTGACGCCTGAGCAGGGCCAGCAAGTGCTCGACCTTAAAGTCCCCGGTGTCTATGGCATCGAGGAGTTTCGTCGTTTCTACCCGGCGGGTGAAACCACCGCGCATATGGTTGGCTTTACCGACATTGATGACCACGGCCGTGAAGGTGTGGAGCTGGCCTACGACGAATGGCTGGCCGGCGTGCCCGGCAAACGGCAGGTCATCAAGGATCGACGCGGCAGACTGATTAAAGATGTTCAGGTGACCAAAAACGCCAAGGCCGGTAAGCCCTTGGCGTTGTCGATTGACCTGCGTCTGCAGTACCTGGCCAACCGCGAGCTGCGTAACGCGATCATCGAGAACGGCGCCAAGGCCGGTAGCCTGGTGATCATGGACGTCAAGACCGGCGAGATCCTCGCCATGGTCAACCAGCCGACCTACAACCCGAACAACCGTCGCAACCTGCAACCGGCGATGATGCGTAACCGCGCCATGATCGACGTGTTCGAGCCGGGTTCGACCATGAAAGCCATTTCCATGAGTGCCGCCCTGGAAACCGGGCGCTGGAAGCCGAGCGACAAGGTCGAGGTTTACCCAGGCACCTTGCAGCTGGGCAAATACACCATTCGTGACGTGTCCCGCAGCGAAGGTCCGGTGTTGGATTTGACAGGCATCCTGATCAACTCCAGTAACGTCGGCATGAGTAAGGTCGCCTTCGATATCGGCGGCGAAACCATCTATCACCTGGCGCAAAAAATCGGTTTGGGCCAACCCACCGGCCTGGATTTCCCAGGCGAGCGCGTGGGCAACCTGCCGAACTACCGCGACTGGAAAAAAGCCGAGACTGCCACGCTCTCCTACGGCTACGGCCTGTCGGTAACCGCGATCCAGCTGGCCCATGCGTTCTCTGTATTGGCCAATAATGGCCGTATGGTTCCACTGAGCTTGATCCACGTCGACGAAGCGCCGAAAGCCACCCAGGTAATCCCGGAAAAAGTCGCCAAGACCATACAAGGCATGCTGCAACAAGTGATCGAAGCCCCGCGCGGTGTGTTCCGGGCACAGGTGCCGGCTTATCACGTGGCTGGCAAGTCCGGTACTGCACGTAAAACCTCGGTCGGCACCAAGGGCTACGCCGAAAACTCTTACCGCTCGCTGTTCGCCGGCTTCGGTCCGATGAGCGATCCGCGCTACGCCATCGTCGTAGTGATTGATGAACCGAGCAAGGCCGGCTACTTCGGTGGCCTGGTGTCGGCTCCGGTATTCAGCAAAGTGATGTCCGGCACCCTGCGCCTGATGAATATCACGCCGGACAACCTGCCGCCGACTCAACAAGCGAACGCAGGACCACCGGCCGCAGCTGGCAAAGCCAATGGAGGGCGCGGCTGATGTCTCTTAGCCTGAACAAGATTTTTGCCCACGCCGGACGCGATCTGCTGATTCGTGAATTGAGCCTGGACAGCCGTAATGTACGCGCCGGTGATCTGTTCCTGGCGGTGCCCGGCGGCAAGCTCGATGGCCGTGCACATATCGCCGATGCCCTGCAACGAGGCGCGGCCGCCGTGGCGTATGAAGTGGAAGGCGCCACCGTGCTGCCGATCACCGACGTGCCCTTGATTCCGGTCAAGGGCCTGGCCGCGCAACTGTCGGACATCGCCGGGCGTTTTTATGGTGACCCGAGCCGTCAGTTGAACCTGATCGGTGTGACTGGCACCAACGGCAAGACCAGCGTGACCCAATTGGTTGCGCAGGCACTCGACCTGCTGGGCCAGCATTGCGGCATCGTCGGCACCCTGGGCACGGGTTTTTACGGTGCGCTGCAAAGCGGCCTGCACACCACGCCGAACCCGATCGCCGTGCAAGCGACCCTGGCCGACCTGAAAAAGGCCGGTGCCAAGGCGGTTGCCATGGAAGTGTCATCCCACGGTCTGGACCAGGGCCGTGTGACTGCCTTGGCGTTTGACGTGGCGGTGATGACCAACCTGTCTCGCGACCACCTCGACTACCACGGCACCATGGAGGCGTACGCCGCCGCCAAGGCCAAGCTGTTCGCCTGGAATGACCTGAAGTGCCGGGTGGTAAACCTGGATGACGCATTCGGCCGCCAACTGGCTGCCGAAGACAGCGAAGCACGCCTGATCACCTACAGCCTGGAAGATTCCAGCGCGTATCTGTATTGCCGTGAAACCCAATTTAATGACGAAGGCGTGCTCGCCACGCTGGTCACGCCCCAGGGCGAACACCACTTGCGCAGCACCTTGCTCGGGCGTTTCAACCTGAGCAACGTGCTTGCGGCTGTTGGCGCATTACTTGGCCTGGATTACGCCCTGGACGAAATCCTGCGCGTGCTGCCCAAGCTCGAAGGCCCGGCCGGTCGCATGCAGCGTTTGGGGGGCGGCTCGCAGCCACTGGTGGTGGTCGATTACGCCCACACGCCGGACGCGCTGGAAAAAGTCCTCGAAGCCCTGCGCCCACACGCCAAGGGCAAATTGCTCTGCCTGTTCGGCTGCGGCGGTGACCGTGATCGCGGCAAGCGCCCGCTGATGGCTGAAATCGTCGAGCGCCTGGCCGATGGCGTGCTCGTGACCGACGACAACCCACGCAGCGAAGACCCGAACCAGATTTTCGACGACATCCGTGTCGGCTTTAAAGACGCCACCAAGGCCACCTTCGTTGCCGGTCGCGGTGCCGCCATTGCCCAGCTGATCGCCAGCGCCAGTGCTGAGGACGTGGTGGTACTGGCTGGTAAAGGTCACGAGGACTACCAGGAAATCAACGGCGAACGCCATGCCTTCTCCGATCTGGTCGAGGCTGATCACGCCCTGACTGCCTGGGAGGTCGCCCATGCTTAAAGCGATGAAGTTCAGCGAACTGACCCAGGCCTTGTCGGCCCGCGTAGTGTCGAGCGATTGCAGCTTCGACGGCGTCAGTATCGACAGTCGCAACATCAAGCCGGGGCAGCTGTTTATTGCACTGGCCGGCCCGCGTTTCGATGGGCACGACTACCTGAACGAAGTAGCCGCCAAAGGTGCCGTGGGTGCCTTGGTGCAGCGTGAAGTCACGGACTCGACGCTGCCGCAATTGCTGGTCGCCGATACCCGCCTGGCCCTCGGGCTGTTGGGCGCGCTGAACCGCGCCGCATTTGATAAGCCCGTTGCCGCCATCACTGGCTCCAGCGGCAAAACCACGGTCAAGGAACTTCTTGCCGGCGTGCTGCGCACGCGCGGGCCGGTGCTCGCCACCCGTGGCAACCTGAACAATGATTTCGGCGCTCCATTGACCCTGCTCGAACTGGCCCCGGAACACACGGCGGCGGTAATCGAGCTGGGCGCTTCGCGCGTCGGCGAAATTGCTTACACCGTGGCGCTGACCAAGCCTCACGTGGCAATTATCAACAATGCCGGCACCGCCCACGTGGGCGAGTTCGGTGGCCCGGAAAAAATCGTCGAAGCCAAGGGCGAAATCCTCGAAGGCCTCGATGCCTCGGGCACCGCAGTATTGAACCTCGACGACAAGGCCTTCGAGACCTGGCGTGTGCGCGCCGCCGGTCGCAAGGTGCTGACGTTTGCCGTGCTCAACGCGGCGGCTGATTTCCACGCAGCCGACATCACCGTCGACGCCCGTGGTTGCCCGTCCTTCACCTTGCACACACCGCAAGGCAGCGAGCACGTGCAACTGAACCTGCTGGGCAACCATAACGTCGCCAATGCCTTGGCCGCCGCCGCTGCCGCCTCCGCACTGGGCGTATCGCTGTTCGGTATCGCCACCGGCCTGGGCGCGGTGCAGCCGGTCAAAGGCCGCACCGTGGCACAACTGGCGACCAATGGCATGCGTGTGATTGATGACACCTACAACGCCAACCAGTCCTCCGTCTGCGCCGCTATTGACCTGCTTAAAAGCTTCGCCGGGCGCAAGGTGCTGGTGCTGGGCGATATCGCCGAATTGGGCGACTGGGCCGAGCAGTCCCACCGTGAAGTCGGCGCCTACGCGAGCGGTAAAGTCGACGCGCTTTACGCCGTTGGCCCGAACATGGCCCACGCCGTTGACGCCTTCGGCCTCGGTGCGCGGCATTTCGCTACCCAGGCCGAGCTGATCCAGGCGCTGGTGGCGGCTGAACACGACAAACACACAACCATTTTGATCAAGGGATCGCGCAGCGCGGTGATGGAAAACGTCGTCGCGGCCTTGTGTGGCTCAAGTACGGAGAAACATTAATGCTGCTGCTGCTGGCTGAGTATCTGCAACAGTTCCACAAAGGCTTCGCGGTCTTTCAGTACCTGACCCTGCGCGGGATCCTGGGTGTGCTGACTGCGCTGTCTTTGTCGCTGTTCCTGGGGCCGTGGATGATCCGCACCCTGCAGAACCTGCAAATTGGTCAATCGGTTCGTAATGACGGCCCGCAGTCGCACCTGTCCAAATCCGGCACCCCGACCATGGGCGGTGCGCTGATCCTGTCTTCCATCGGTATCAGCACCTTGCTGTGGGCCGACCTGCATAACCGCTACGTGTGGACGGTGTTGCTGGTGACCCTGTTGTTCGGCGCGATCGGCTGGGTCGATGACTACCGCAAAGTGATCGAGAAAAACTCCAAGGGTTTGCCCAGCCGCTGGAAGTACTTCTGGCAGTCGGTGTTTGGCCTTGGCGCTGCGATCTTCCTGTACATGACCGCGCCAAGCGCCGTCGAAACCACCTTGATCATTCCGATGCTCAAGGACGCCAGCATTCCACTGGGCGTTGGCTTTGTGGTGCTGACCTACTTCGTGATCGTCGGCTCCAGCAACGCGGTGAACCTGACTGATGGCCTCGACGGCCTGGCGATCATGCCGACCGTGATGGTCGGTGGCGCGCTCGGCATCTTCTGCTACCTGTCGGGTAACGTAAAATTCGCTGAATACCTGCTGATCCCTTATGTGCCCGGCGCAGGTGAGTTGATCGTGTTCTGCGGCGCCCTGATCGGTGCCGGCCTGGGTTTCCTGTGGTTCAACACCTATCCCGCCCAAGTCTTTATGGGCGACGTCGGCGCGCTGGCGCTGGGCGCAGCCTTGGGCACCATCGCGGTGATCGTCCGCCAGGAAATCGTGTTGTTCATCATGGGCGGTGTGTTCGTGATGGAAACCCTGTCGGTGGTCATCCAGGTGGCCTCCTTCAAATTGACCGGGCGCCGCGTGTTCCGTATGGCGCCGATTCACCACCACTTTGAACTCAAGGGCTGGCCAGAGCCGCGTGTGATTGTCCGTTTCTGGATCATCACCGTGATTCTGGTACTGGTCGGCCTTGCCACCCTGAAACTGAGGTAGAAACGAGTGTCCCTGATCGCTTCAGACCACTTCCGCATCGTTGTCGGCCTCGGCAAGAGCGGCATGTCCCTGGTTCGCTTCCTGGCGAACCAGGGCACGTCGTTTGCCGTGGCTGATACGCGGGAAAATCCACCGGAGCTGGTCACGCTGCGCCGTGACTACCCGCACGTGGAAGTGCGTTGTGGCGAGCTGGATGTCGAGTTTCTGTGCCGTGCCGATGAGCTCTACGTGAGCCCCGGCCTGGCCTTGGCGACACCGGCCCTGCAAGCGGCAGCGGCGCGTGGCGTGAAGCTGTCTGGCGACATCGACCTGTTTGCGCGCTATGCGAAGGCACCGATCGTGGCCATCAGCGGCTCCAACGCGAAAAGCACCGTGACCACCCTGGTCGGCGAGATGGCGGCTGCGGCCGGCAAGCGCGTGGCCGTGGGCGGTAACCTCGGCACGCCAGCGCTGGACCTGCTCAGCGACGACATCGAGTTGTACGTGATGGAACTGTCGAGCTTCCAGCTCGAAACCACCCACGATCTGGGGGCTGAAGTCGCCACCGTGTTGAACGTGAGTGAAGACCACATGGACCGCTACAGCGGCCTGCCGGCGTACCACCTGGCCAAGCACCGGATTTTCCGTGGTGCCAGGCAATTTGTGGTCAACCGCCAGGATGCCCTGAGCCGTCCGCTGATGGGCGAAGGTATGCCCTGCTGGACCTTTGGCCTGGGCAAGCCGGATTTCAAAGCCTTCGGCATTCGCGAAGAGAACGGCGAGAAATACCTGGCCTTCGAATTCCAGAACCTGATGCCGGTACGTGAATTGAAAATCCGTGGCGCGCACAACCAATCCAATGCATTGGCGGCCCTGGCGTTGGGTCACGCCGTCGGCCTGCCATTTGATGCGATGCTGTCGAGCCTGCGCACCTTCGGCGGCCTCGAGCATCGCTGCCAGTGGGTACGCGACCTCAATGGCGTGAGCTACTACAACGATTCCAAGGCCACCAACGTGGGTGCCGCACTGGCTGCCATCGAAGGGCTCGGCGCTGATATCGACGGCAAGCTTGTGCTGATCGCCGGTGGCGACGGCAAGGGTGCCGACTTCAAAGACCTTAAAGGCCCGGTGGCTGCACATTGCCGCGCCGTGGTGCTGATCGGCCGTGACGCGGACTTGATCGCCGCCGCGTTGGGCGACGCAGTACCGCAGGTACGCGCCACCTCGCTGGACGATGCGATTGCTCAATGCAAGGCCCTGGCCCAGCCGGGGGATGCGGTGTTGCTGTCGCCGGCGTGCGCCAGTTTCGACATGTTCAAGAACTACGAAGAGCGCGGCCAGCTGTTCGCTCGCGCCGTGGAGGCCTTGGCATGAATTTCAGAAATATTATCAAGCCGTACCCGTCGCCGATCATCACAGGTCGCGGTATCGACCTCGACTTCCCAATGCTCGCCGGCTGCCTGGCGCTGCTGGGCCTGGGGTTGGTCATGATCACTTCGGCGTCCTCGGAAGTGGCCGCAGTGCAGTCGGGCAACACCCTGTACATGATGATCCGTCACCTGGTGTACCTGGTGATCGGTCTCGGCGCCTGCATCGTCACCATGATGATCCCTATCGCTACCTGGCAGCGCCTGGGTTGGCTGATGCTGATCGGCGCGTTTGGTTTGTTGATCATGGTGATCCTGCCCGGCATCGGCCGTGAGGTGAACGGTTCGATGCGCTGGATCGGCTTCGGCGCGTTTAACGTGCAGCCGTCGGAAATCGCCAAGGTGTTCGTGGTGATCTACCTCGCCGGTTACCTGGTCCGTCGCCAGAAAGAAGTACGCGAAAGCTGGATGGGCTTCTTCAAGCCGTTCATCGTGCTGCTGCCCATGGCTGGCCTGTTGCTGATGGAGCCCGACTTCGGTGCCACCGTCGTAATGATGGGCGCGGCGGCGGCGATGCTGTTTCTCGGCGGTGTGGGCTTGTTCCGGTTCGCCATGATGGTGGTGCTGGCGGTGGTCGCGGTTTACCTGCTGGTGGAAGCACAACCGTACCGTATGGCGCGCCTGATTACCTTTACCGACCCCTGGTCCGATCAGTTCGGCTCCGGCTACCAGTTGACCCAGGCGCTGATCGCCTTTGGTCGCGGCGGATGGCTGGGTGTTGGGCTGGGCAATAGCGTGCAGAAGCAGTTCTACCTGCCGGAAGCGCATACCGACTTCGTGTTCTCCGTGCTGGCCGAAGAACTCGGTGCCGTGGGTTCCCTGTGCACCGTTGCACTGTTCATGTTCGTCTGCGTACGGGCGCTTTACATCGGTCTTTGGGCCGAGAAAGCCAAGCAGTTTTTCGCAGCTTATGTCGCCTACGGCTTGGCGTTTTTGTGGATTGGTCAGGTGCTGATCAACATCGGGGTAAACATCGGTCGCTTGCCGACCAAGGGTTTGACCCTGCCGTTTCTCAGCTACGGCGGCAGCTCGTTGGTTATCTGCTGCGTGTGCCTGGGCTTGCTGCTGCGCATCGAGTGGGAGAGTCGCACCCACCTGGGCAGCGAAGAGATGGAATTCAGCGAGAGCGATTTTGCCGAGGAGCCGGACCATGGGCGCTAACGTGCTGATCATGGCAGGCGGCACCGGGGGCCATGTGTTCCCGGCCCTGGCTTGCGCGCGCGAATTCCAGAACCGTGGCTACACCGTGCATTGGCTCGGTACGCCACGTGGCATCGAAAACGAATTGGTCCCGAATGCCGGCTTGCCGCTGCACTTGATCAACGTCACCGGCTTGCGTGGCAAGGGCAAGTTGTCCCTGCTCAAGGCACCGTTCGTGTTGCTCAAGGCGGTGTGGCAGGCGCGCAAAGTGATTCGTGAGTTGAAGCCGGTGTGCGTGCTGGGCTTTGGTGGTTATGTGACTGGCCCTGGTGGTGTGGCCGCCAAGCTCGCTGGCGTACCGGTGATCGTGCACGAACAGAACGCCGTTGCCGGCACTGCCAACCGCCTGTTGGTGCCGTTGGCCAGCCGAGTGTGCGAGGCGTTCCCGAAGACCTTTGGCGCCTCGGACAAGTTGCGTACCACCGGCAACCCGGTGCGCACCGAACTGTTCATGGCCATTGCTCGTCAGGCGCTGGAGGGCCGTAAGCCACACTTGCTGATCCTGGGCGGAAGCCTGGGCGCGGAGCCGTTGAACAAACTGCTGCCCGAAGCCTTGGCGCTGCTGCCCGTGGACCTGCGTCCCGAAGTGTTCCACCAGGCCGGTAAAAACCACGATGAAATCACCGCTGCCCGCTATCGCGAGGCCGGTGTCGAGGCGAATGTACAGCCTTTCATCAAAGACATGGCCCATGCCTATGGCTGGGCCGACCTGGTGGTCTGTCGCGCTGGTGCGCTGACCGTCAGTGAATTGGCCGCCGCCGGTCTGCCGTCCTTGCTGGTGCCTTTGCCCCACGCCATCGACGATCACCAGACCCGCAACGCCGAATATTTGGCCGGGGAGGGCGCTGCCTTCCTGCTGCCGCAAAGAACGACTGGCGCCGCCGATTTGGCCGCACGCCTGACCGAGGTTTTGATGCAACCGGAACGACTCAACAGCATGGCGAGCACCGCAAGCCGCCTGGCTAAACCTGACGCAACCCGTACCGTGGTCGATATCTGCCTGGAGGTGGCCCATGGTTGAGAATCAGAAAGCCATGCCGCAGCCCGAAATGCGCCGCATCCGTCGTATCCACTTCGTCGGCATCGGCGGCGTGGGCATGTGCGGGATTGCCGAAGTGCTGCTGAACCTGGGTTATCAGGTATCCGGCTCGGACTTGAAAGAGTCGCCGGTGACCGATCGCCTGAAAACCTTCGGCGCACAGATCTTTATCGGCCACCGCGCCGAGAACGCCGCCGAGGCTGACGTGCTGGTAGTGTCCAGCGCCGTGAACACCTCCAACCCGGAAGTGGCCACCGCCCTTGAGCGCCGTATTCCAGTGGTGCCGCGCGCCGAGATGCTGGCCGAGCTGATGCGCTATCGCCACGGTATCGCCGTGGCCGGTACGCACGGCAAAACCACCACCACCAGCCTGATCGCCTCGGTGTTCGCCGCCGGTGGCCTGGACCCGACCTTCGTGATTGGTGGCCGCCTGAATGCAGCCGGCACCAATGCCCAGCTCGGCACCAGCCGTTACCTGATCGCCGAAGCCGATGAAAGTGATGCGAGCTTCCTGCACCTGCAGCCGCTGGTCGCTGTCGTTACCAACATCGACGAAGACCACATGGCCACCTACGACGGTGACTTCAACAAGTTGAAGAAAACCTTCGTCGAGTTCCTGCACAACCTGCCGTTCTACGGTTTGGCCGTGGTGTGCCTGGACGATCCGGTGGTGCGTGAGATCCTGCCATCGGTCAAACGCCCAACCGTGACCTACGGCTTCAGCGAAGACGCCGACGTGCGCGCGATCAATGTGCGCCAGGAAGGCATGCAAACCTTCTTCACCGTGCTGCGCCCTGACCGCGAGCCGTTGGACGTATCGGTGAACATGCCGGGCAACCACAACGTATTGAATTCGCTGGCGACCATTTGCATTGCTTCCGATGAAGGCGTCAGCGATGAAGCCATCGTCGAAGGCCTGTCGCGCTTTGCCGGTGTCGGCCGGCGCTTCCAGGTCTACGGTCAACTGCCGGTAGAAGGCGGCGACGTGATGCTGGTGGACGACTACGGTCACCACCCAACTGAAGTTGCAGCCGTTATTAAAGCCGTGCGCGGTGGCTGGCCGGAGCGCCGTCTGGTGATGGTTTACCAGCCGCATCGCTACAGCCGCACCCGCGACCTGTACGACGACTTTGTGAATGTATTGGCCGATGCCAACGTGCTGCTGCTGATGGAAGTCTACCCGGCCGGTGAAGAGCCGATTCCGGGCGCCGACAGCCGCAAGCTGTGCAACAGCATCCGTCAGCGTGGCCAGTTGGACCCAATCTACATCGAGCGCGGTGTGGACCTGGCGCCGATCGTCAAGCCGCTGCTGCGTGCCGGTGACATCCTGCTGTGCCAGGGCGCCGGTGATATCGGTGGCCTTGCGCCCAAGCTGCTCGCCAGCCCGCTGTTTGCGGCTGCAAAGGGGAAGTCGAAATGATCACGCATTACGACACCCTGTTCTCGACCATCACGCCTGCCGACTTCGGCCGCGTAGCGGTATTGTTCGGCGGCAAGAGCGCTGAGCGCGAAGTCTCGCTCAAGTCCGGCAATGCCGTACTGGAAGCGCTGCAAAGCGCCGGCGTAAACGCATTCGGTATCGATGTGGGCGATGATTTCCTTGCCCGCTTGCAGGCCGAGAAGATCGACCGTGCCTTCATCATCCTGCACGGCCGTGGCGGTGAAGACGGCAGCATGCAAGGCTTGCTCGAGTGCGCTGGCATCCCTTACACCGGCAGCGGAATCCTCGCTTCGGCACTGGCCATGGACAAGTTGCGCACCAAGCAGGTGTGGCACAGCCTGGGTATTCCAACCCCACGTCACAGCGTGCTGTGCAGCGAAGACGATTGTATTTCTGCAGCCAAGGAACTGGGCCTGCCTTTGATCGTCAAACCTGCCCATGAAGGCTCCAGTATCGGCATGGCCAAAGTGAACTCGGCCGCCGAATTGATCGACGCATGGAAAGCGGCAAGTACCTACGATTCGCAAGTGTTGGTGGAACAGTGGATCCAGGGTCCCGAGTACACCATCGCCACCCTGCGTGGCCAGGTATTGCCGCCTATCGCATTGGGCACGCCCCACACCTTTTACGACTACGACGCCAAGTACGTGGCTTCCGATACTCAGTACCGGATCCCGTGTGGCCTCGACGCAACCAAGGAACAGGAATTGATGGACCTCACGGCGAAAGCCTGTGAGGCACTGGGTATCGCCGGTTGGGCGCGGGCAGACGTGATGCAGGATGACCAAGGGAATTTCTGGTTCCTTGAAGTCAACACCGCTCCCGGCATGACCGATCACAGCCTGGTACCTATGGCAGCCCGTGCTGCCGGTCTGGACTTCCAGCAGTTAGTGCTGGCGATTCTGGCCGCAAGCATTGAGCCAAGAGGCTAACCCCATGAACGGCGCATCGCTTCGTCATCAGCAACCTCCAGTGCCCAGCCGCAAGCCGGTGCCTCGAGGTGCCAGCCGAATGGTGGCTAAAGAGCCGATGTCGGCGCGCCTGCCGAAAGCCAACTTTGGTTTTCTCAAAGCGCTGTTCTGGCCGGTGTTGCTGGTGGCGTTGGGCTTCGGTACTTACGAGGGCGCACAACGCCTGTTGCCGTATGCCGACCGGCCGATCACCAAGATCAGCGTGCAGGGCGACTTGAGCTACATCAGCCAGCAAGCGGTACAGCAGCGCATCGGCCCGTACCTGGCGGCGAGCTTCTTTACCATCGACCTGGCGGGTATGCGCGCAGAACTGGAACAGATGCCGTGGATCGCTCACGCCGAAGTCCGCCGTGTATGGCCGGACCAGGTGACGATTCGTCTGGAAGAACAACTGCCCGTGGCCCGTTGGGGCGATGGCGCACTGTTGAACAACCAGGGCCAGGCGTTCGCGCCGCGTGAGGTGGCCAACTATGAGCACCTGCCGCAGTTGTTCGGGCCACAGCGGGCGCAGCAGCAAGTGATGCAGCAGTACCAGGCGCTGAGCCAGATGCTGCGGCCACTGGGTTTCTCCATCGCACGCCTGGAATTGCGTGAGCGGGGCAGCTGGTTTTTGACCACCGGGGCAGGCAGTTCCGGCCCGGGCATCGAGTTGTTGCTGGGACGCGACCGCTTGGTGGAAAAGATGCGCCGCTTTATTGCCATCTATGACAAGACCTTGAAAGAACAGATTACGAACATTGCGAGCGTCGACCTGCGTTACGCCAACGGCCTGGCCGTCGGCTGGCGTGAACCAGCTGCGCCGACGACAGCCAAACCCGCTGTCGCGAAGAATTAAGAAGAGGCAGGACCCATGGCAAACGTGCAAAGCGGAAAAATGATCGTCGGTCTCGATATCGGCACCTCCAAGGTGGTGGCGCTGGTCGGCGAGGTCGGGGAAGACGGTGTGATCGAAATCGTCGGTATCGGCACGCATCCGTCCCGGGGCCTGAAGAAGGGCGTGGTGGTGAACATCGAGTCCACCGTGCAGTCGATCCAGCGCGCCATTGAAGAAGCGCAGCTGATGGCCGGTTGCCGGATTCACTCGGCGTTCGTCGGCGTGGCCGGCAACCATATCCGTAGCCTGAACTCCCACGGCATCGTGGCGATCCGTGATCGTGAAGTCAGCTCGGCCGACCTTGAACGCGTACTCGACGCCGCCCAGGCCGTGGCGATCCCGGCTGACCAGCGCGTGCTGCACACCTTGCCGCAGGACTACGTGATCGATAACCAGGAAGGCGTGCGTGAGCCGCTGGGCATGTCGGGCGTGCGCCTGGAAGCCAAGGTTCACGTGGTGACCTGTGCCGTCAACGCCGCACAGAACATTGAAAAATGCGTGCGCCGCTGCGGCCTGGAAATCGACGACATCATTCTTGAGCAGTTGGCCTCGGCCTACTCAGTACTCACCGACGACGAAAAAGAGCTGGGCGTGTGCCTGGTCGACATCGGCGGTGGCACCACCGACATCGCGATCTTCACCGAAGGTGCGATCCGTCACACCGCCGTGATCCCGATTGCGGGCGACCAGGTCACCAACGACATCGCCATGGCGCTGCGTACACCGACCCAGTACGCCGAAGAAATCAAGATCCGCTACGCCTGCGCCCTGGCCAAACTGGCCGGTGCCGGTGAAACCATCAAGGTGCCGAGCGTGGGCGACCGTCCACCGCGCGAACTGTCGCGCCAGGCCCTGGCCGAAGTGGTCGAACCACGCTACGACGAGCTGTTCACCCTGATCCAGGCTGAGCTGCGCCGCAGCGGCTACGAAGATTTGATCCCGGCCGGCATCGTGCTGACCGGTGGCACCTCGAAGATGGAAGGCGCGGTCGAACTGGCCGAGGAAATCTTCCATATGCCAGTGCGCCTGGGCGTGCCCCATGGCGTCAAAGGCCTGGGCGACGTAGTGCGCAACCCGATTTATTCCACCGGCGTGGGCTTGCTGTTGTACGGGCTGCAAAAGCAGACCGACGGCATTTCCCTGTCGGGCCCGAGCATCCGTGACAGCTACCGTGGCGGCGACGATGAAGCCAAAGCGCCGTTGTTCGAGCGGTTGCAGGCTTGGGTAAAAGGCAATTTCTAACGATTTACCGCAACACCGCAGTAAGTAGTAGGCGAAAAAACTAGAGAAAACGAAAGGAGAGGGAACATGTTCGAACTCGTAGACAACATCCCCGCAAGCCCGGTTATCAAAGTAATCGGTGTTGGCGGTGGCGGCGGCAACGCTGTCAATCACATGGTCAAGAGCAACATTGAAGGCGTTGAATTCATCTGCGCCAACACTGATGCCCAGGCGCTGAAAAGCATCGGCGCGCGGACCATCCTGCAATTGGGCACAGCCGTGACCAAGGGCCTCGGCGCTGGCGCCAACCCGGAAGTCGGCCGTCAAGCCGCGCTGGAAGACCGCGAGCGTATTGCTGAAGTGCTGCAAGGCACCAACATGGTGTTCATCACCACCGGCATGGGCGGCGGTACCGGTACCGGTGCTGCTCCGATCATTGCCGAAGTGGCCAAGGAAATGGGGATTCTGACCGTTGCTGTCGTGACGCGTCCGTTCCCGTTCGAAGGTCGCAAGCGCATGCAGATCGCCGACGAAGGTATCCGTCTGCTGTCTGAAAGCGTCGACTCGTTGATCACCATCCCCAACGAGAAGCTGCTGACCATCCTGGGCAAGGACGCAAGCCTGCTGTCCGCATTCGCCAAGGCTGACGATGTACTGGCCGGTGCCGTTCGCGGTATCTCCGACATCATCAAGCGCCCAGGCATGATCAACGTCGACTTTGCCGACGTGCGTACCGTGATGAGCGAAATGGGCATGGCGATGATGGGCACTGGCTGCGCCAGCGGTCCGAACCGTGCACGCGAAGCCACTGAAGCGGCGATCCGCAACCCGTTGCTCGAAGACGTGAACCTGCAAGGTGCACGCGGCATCCTGGTGAACATCACCGCCGGCCCTGACCTGTCCCTGGGTGAGTACTCCGACGTGGGTAGCATCATCGAAGCCTTCGCTTCCGAGCACGCGATGGTCAAAGTCGGTACCGTTATCGACCCGGACATGCGCGACGAACTGCACGTGACCGTGGTTGCCACCGGCCTGGGCGCAAAAATCGAGAAGCCTGTAAAGGTCATCGACAATACCGTTCACACCGGCCACAACAGCCACAACAGCCACGCCAGCCAGCAAGCTGCCGCTCCAGCGCCTGCGCGCCAGGAACTGCCGTCTGTGAACTATCGTGACCTGGACCGTCCGACCGTGATGCGCAACCAGGCTCAGGCCGGTGCTGCGGCGTCCCGTAGCCCGAATCCGCAAGATGACCTGGACTACCTGGACATCCCGGCATTCTTGCGTCGTCAGGCCGATTAATGGAATGTATCAGGGCTATGAAGGTGATTGGTGTTCAGCAAAGGTCTGGTCTGTTATTATCGCCAGCCTTTGTTGATACCAGTTCGCAATTTGCGCTGAAGCGGTCCAAGCCATGATTAAACAACGCACCCTGAAGAATATTATCCGTGCCACAGGTGTAGGTCTGCACTCCGGGGAGAAGGTATACCTGACCCTCAAGCCCGCACCTGTCGACACCGGCATCGTGTTTGTTCGTGCCGACCTGGACCCTGTGGTGCAGATTCCTGCTCGCGCGGAAAATGTTGGCGAAACCACGATGTCGACCACGTTGGTCAACGGTGACGTCAAAGTGGACACGGTGGAGCACTTGCTCTCGGCCATGGCTGGCCTGGGCATCGATAACGCCTACGTCGAGCTCTCCGCGTCCGAAGTCCCCATCATGGATGGCAGCGCTGGACCCTTCGTATTCTTGATTCAATCTGCCGGCCTGGAAGAACAGGACGCAGCCAAGAAGTTCATTCGCATTCTGCGGGAAGTGACAGTAGAAGACGGCGACAAGCGCGCTACCTTCGTCCCGTTCGAAGGCTTTAAAGTGAGCTTTGAGATCGATTTCGATCACCCGGTATTCCGTGACCGCACCCAAAGTGCAAGCGTGGATTTTTCCAGCACTTCGTTCGTAAAAGAAGTCAGCCGCGCCCGTACCTTTGGTTTCATGAGTGACATCGAGTACCTGCGCAAGCACAACCTCGCACTCGGCGGCAGCGTTGAAAACGCCATTGTGGTCGACGCGGATGGTGT
>NZ_VBVZ01000209.1 GCF_005863185.1 Pseudomonas edaphica | reverse complement strand
CACACAGACCAGCTCCCACACAAGCCAGCATCCACTCAGACCAATTCCCACACAAGCCCGCCCACGGCATCCAGCCCACCCGAGTGGCCCTTGCCCCGCCACAGTTTTACTGGCATTGTTCGCTCAATTGGTAATCTTTCCCATTTGAGAAGTTTTTGCGCATGCATGACATTCCGGCCGCGCCGGGCGATTGCGCCCGTCAGCAGACCCTTACGGCGATGTACAGCGAGCACCATGGCTGGTTGCACGGCTGGCTGCGCAAAAAACTCGGGTGTTCCCAGTACGCTGCCGACCTGGCCCAGGATGCGTTTATCCGATTGTTGATGATGGCCGAGCCGCACACCATCAAGGAGCCTCGCGCCTTTCTCGCCACCACCGCCGGGCGCCTGTTGATCGATGGGGCGCGGCGCCGCCGGATCGAAAAGGCCTACCTGCAAGCCCTGCTGGTGCAGTGTGAAGACGCCGGCATGCCCGACCCGGCCGCGATCCATGTGGCGCTGCAAGCCCTGGAGCGCATCGCCGAGATGCTCGCCGGCCTGCCGGCGAAAACCCGTGAAGCCTTCCTGTTAAGCCGCCTGGACGGGCTCACCTACAGTGAGATCGCCACGCGTCTTGAGGTGTCACCCAGCACGGTCAAAAACTACCTGTCCACCGCGCTGGTGCATTGCTACCACAGCCTGTACGGGGCGGACCCGTTGCCGTGAACGCCGAACAGATCATTCAACAAGCGGCGAATTGGCTGACGCGGCTGCACGACGAAGACGTCAGCGATGCCGAGCGCCACGCCTTCAATACCTGGTGTCAGGCCGACCCGCGCCATGCCGTGGCCATCGAGCGTATGCGCTCGCTCTGGGGTGGCTTCGATACGTTGCCCGCGCAACCGGCACGCATCGCCCTGAATCGCGCCTTTGCGCCCCAACGTTCGCGCAGGGTGCAGGCCTTGGGGGTGCTCGGCGTAGTGCTGTGCGGCTGGTTCGGTGTGCAGCACATGCCGGTGTGGACGGCCGACCAGCGCACCGGCATCGGCGAGCGCCGCCAGGTTGCTCTTGAGGACGGCAGCCAGTTGCAGCTCAACAGCAACTCGGCGGTGGACGTGAAATTCGACGGCCACCAGCGCGTGATCGAACTGCTGCAAGGCGAGCTGTGGGTTGACGTGGCCAAGGACGCGCAACGGCCGTTCGTGGTACGCACCGATCAAGGCACGGCCACGGCCTTGGGCACGCGCTATCTGGTCAAGCGCGCAGTGGACGGCAGCACCGTGGTCACGGTGATCGAGTCCACTGTGGCGGTCCAAGGTGACACGGGCGAGGGCGTCAAGGTCACGGCCGGGCAGCGCGCGATTCTTGATCATGGCCACGCGGGGCCTGTACAGGCGACCGGCAGCGCCGACCCGGATGCCTGGACGCGTGGCCTGCTCAAGGTCAACGACCAACCGCTGAGTGAGGTGCTGCAAACCCTGGCCAGCTACCGCCACGGCTTGGTGCGCTTCGATGCCCAGGCGTTGAAAAACCTGCGTGTGTCCGGGGTGTTCAAACTCGACGACACGGCCGCGGCGCTCTCGGCGCTGGCCGATAACCTGCCGATTCGGGTGGAGTACTTCACCGACCTGATGGTGGTGGTCAAACCGCGCTAGATCAGCCTTCGTGCTGGCGCAGGCGCTTGTACAGGGTGTTGCGGCTTACGCCCAGTTCCCGCGCCAGGTGGGAGATGTTGCCGCCCGCTGCTTTCAAGCGTTGGCTCAGGTCGCTGTTGTCTTCCAGGCTTGGCTGGGTGGGCAAGGGCGCGGTCACGTTCAGGTCGACAAAGAAATCATCCGGCAGATGCTCCGGTCGCACCGGCTGCTCCTCGGCCATCGCCAGCGCCACCTGCAACACGCTGCTGACCTGGCGCAGGTTGCCCGGCCACGGGTGTTGCTCGAACAACGCCAGCACCTCGGCACTCAGCCCGGCCCATTGGGTCGGCTCACGGTGCTGTTGCCACAGCTGCTGGAACAGTGCCTGCTTGTCGGTACGCTCGCGCAGGGGCGGCAGTTCCAGGGTCAGGCCACCGATGCGGTAGTACAAATCCTCACGAAAGCGCCCGGCCTGCACCCAGTCGCGCAGCACGCGGTTGGTGGCCGAGATGATGCGCAAGTCCACCGGGAACAGCTCGCTGCTGCCTACCGGCTGCACGCAACGCTCCTGCAACACCCGCAGCAAACGGGCCTGGGTCGGCAAGGGCATGTCGCCAATTTCATCCAGAAACAGCGTGCCCTTATCCGCCTTGCGGATCAGGCCGATGCTGCCTTTCTGGTTGGCACCGGTAAAGGCGCCTTTTTCATAGCCAAACAGCTCGGACTCGACCAGTTCGGCGGGGATCGCTGCACAGTTCACCGCAATGAACGCCTGTTTGCTGCGCGAGCTGGCTTGGTGCAGGGCTTTGACGAACACCTCTTTACCAACGCCGGTCTCGCCGTGAATCAATAACGGAATGTCCTTTTCCAGCAAACGCTCGGCCTGGCGCACGGCCTTTTCTACGCGCACATCGCCAAAATGCAGGGTCTGGATGCCCATCGGCGCAGGTTTTGTGGGCTTGGGCTCAGCAAAGACCCGCGCCTGCACCGGCATCTTCTGCGGCCGCTTCAATAAACACTGGAACCGATTGCGGCCCGCGGCCTGTAACGAGAACGGCAAGCCCTCGGGTTGATTCAACAATTCCAGCAGCGAGACTTTAAACAAACTGTCGATCAGCACCCGCGACAAACTGATGCCCAGCAAGTTGTCGGCGCGGCGGTTGGCCGACAGCACCTGGCCGCTGTCATCAAAGATGATCAGGCCCGCCCACTGGCTGTCGAGGTTGTTCAGGCCGGTGTTGAAGGTCAGTTGGAAATGCTCGCCGCGAAACAGGTTGAGGATCAGCCGGTTCTCGACGGTCTGGCTCATCATCTTGACCATGCCCAAAGTGTGGGAGGGCGGCAGGTAGCTGTCGCTGGACACATCCAGTACCGCAATGATTTCGCGCTGGGCATCGAAAATCGGCGCCGCGGAGCCGGTCATGAAGCGGTTGGCCTTGAGAAAGTGTTCATCGTGCTCGATATGCACCGCCTGGGCACAGGCCAGCGCAGTGCCGATGGCATTGGTGCCGCTTGAGCGCTCCCTCCAACTGGCACCGGCACTGAAGCCGCGCGCCAGCTTCGGCTCGATAAAACGCTGGGTGCCCCACGAGGTCAGCACCTGGCCCTGGTTGTCGGCCAGCATGATCAGGCAGTTGGAATTGCTGAGGATGTTTTCGTAGTAGGGCAGCACTTCCTGATGGGTGGTCTGCACCAGGGAATGCTGGCTTTCGAGCAACTGGCTGATGCCTTCGGCGGGCAGTTGATCAAAGCTGGGGGTGCTCTGGTGGTCCAGTCCAAAGGCGCGGCAACGGCGCCAGGATTCCTGGATAAGGGTGTCGTGTGCGAGGGGTTCGGCCATGGGGGCGACCTTCTTTTATTTTTATTGTTATCAAGCCTTACGCCGTCCAACTGTGGGAGCAGGCAAGCCAGCTCCCACATTAAATCTGTGGCGCCCATCGATTGTTGTTCAGAACTGTTCAATGTCAACCCGCTTAATGTTCAGTTGTTCAGCGCTGGTTGTTCATTTGTGTTCATGCCTGAACATCCTGTTCAACCCATTTCCTTACAGATCAACCACCTGCCACTTCTGGCACGAAACTCGCTCTTACGAATGGCCAGAATCATTCCAATAATAAAAAGGGCGTGTCATGTCATTGACCCTGGAACATGTCTCCCGCGTTGTCGAAGGCCAGACCTGGATCGACGACGCCAACCTGCGTTTCGAAGCCGGTTCTTTCAACGTATTGCTCGGCCGCACGCTGTCCGGCAAGACCAGCCTGATGCGCCTGATGGCCGGGCTGGACAAACCCGACAGCGGCCGCATCCTGATGAACGGCGTAGACGTCACCCACAAGCCGGTGCGCCTGCGCAACGTGTCGATGGTCTACCAGCAGTTCATCAATTACCCGACCATGACCGTGTTCGAAAACATCGCCTCGCCATTGCGCCAGGCCGGTGTGTCCAACGAACTGATCCACAGCAAAGTGCTGGAAACCGCGCAGATGCTGCGCATCGAGAAGTTCCTGCAGCGCCACCCGCTGGAGCTTTCCGGTGGCCAGCAGCAACGCACGGCCATGGCCCGCGCCTTGGTCAAAGACGCCGAGCTGATCCTTTTCGATGAGCCGTTGGTAAACCTGGACTACAAACTGCGCGAAGAGCTGCGTCAGGAAATGCGCGAACTGTTCAAGGCGCGCCACACCATTGCCATCTACGCCACCACCGAACCCAACGAGGCGTTGGCACTGGGTGGCACCACCACCATCCTGCACGAAGGTCGGGTGATCCAGAGCGGCAGGGCCGCCGAGGTGTATCACCAGCCCCAGACGGTGCTGGCCGCCGAGCTGTTTTCCGAGCCGCCGATCAACCTGATGCCGGGGCGTATCAGTGGCAATGAAGTGAGTTTTGCCAATGTCGTGCACTTCCCGTTGAACGTGGATCTGCGTCCCATCGGCGAAGGCGAGTTCCGTTTTGGCGTGCGCCCCAGCCATATCAGCCTGGTGCCGAGCAACGACGATGACCTGGAACTGGCGGTGACCGTGGAGGTGGCCGAGATCAGCGGTTCGGAAACCTTCCTGCACGTGCGCAGCGAGCATTTCCTGTTGGTGCTGCATTTACCGGGGGTGCATGAGTACGACGTCGACGCGCCGATTCGTGTGTACATCCCCACCCATAAACTCTTTGTGTTCGATGGCCAGGGGCGTTTGGTCCAGGCCCCCGGGCGCCGCGTCGCGAGGGTTGCCTGATGGCCGAGATCCATTTGCAGAACCTCGCGCACAGTTACAGCCCTACACCCAATGGCCCCGAGGACTACGCCATTCGGGCCATGAACCATGTGTGGGAGCAGGGCGGTGCCTACGCCTTGCTCGGGCCATCGGGCTGCGGCAAGTCGACATTGCTCAATATCATCTCCGGCTTGCTCAGCCCGTCCGAAGGCCAGGTGCTGTTTGACGCTAAAGTGGTCAACGAGCTGACCCCGGAGAAACGCAATATTGCCCAGGTGTTCCAGTTCCCGGTGGTGTACGACACCATGACGGTGTTCGACAACCTGGCGTTTCCCCTGCGAAACCAGGGCATGGCCGAAGCGAAAATTCACAGCAAGGTGCAGGAAATTGCCGAAGTCCTCGACCTGCAAGCCCTGCTGAGCAAAAAAGCCCGCAACCTCACCGCCGATGAAAAACAAAAAGTTTCCATGGGCCGTGGCCTGGTGCGCGATGACGTGTCGGCGATCCTGTTCGACGAACCGCTGACGGTGATCGACCCGCACCTCAAATGGAAATTGCGCCGCAAGCTCAAGCAGATTCATGAGCAGTTCAATATCACCATGGTCTACGTCACCCACGACCAGCTTGAGGCGTCGACCTTCGCTGACAAAATCGCGGTGATGTACGGCGGGCAGATCGTGCAGTTCGGCACGCCGCGTGAGCTGTTCGAGCGCCCCAGCCACACCTTTGTCGGCTATTTCATCGGCAGCCCCGGGATGAATCTGATCGAGGTGCAGGCCGAAGCCGGTGGCGTGCGCTTTGCCAGTACGTTGCTGCCGTTATCCGAGGCGTTGCAACAGCGCCTGCGCGAGACGGGCTACAAAAAGCTGCAGGTGGGTATCCGCCCGGAATTTATCCACGTGTGGGACGAGTACAACCCTGACGCGCTGCAGGCCGACGTCGTGCATGTGGAAGACCTCGGCACCTACAAGATCATGACCCTCAACCTCGACGGCGCGCCGTTGAAAGTACGCCTGGCCGAAGACAAACCGGTGCCGGAAGGCAAAGCCTCGATCAGTTTTCCCGCGCAGTGGTTGATGGTGTACGCCGACGATTACCTGCTGGAGGTGCAGCCATGAACAAGGTGCAGAACAACAAGGCCTGGTGGCTGGTGTTACCGGTGTTCCTGCTGGTGGCGTTCAGCGCGGTGATCCCGATGATGACCGTGGTCAACTATTCGGTGCAGGACATTTTCGACCAGTCCAGCCGCTATTTTGTCGGTGCCGACTGGTACAAACAGGTGCTGCTCGACCCGCGCCTGCATGATTCCTTGCTGCGCCAGTTCATCTACTCGGCCTGCGTGCTGTTGATCGAAATTCCGCTGGGCATCGCCATCGCCCTGACCATGCCGACCAAGGGCCGCTGGTCGTCACTGGTGTTGATCATCCTGGCGATTCCGCTGCTGATCCCGTGGAACGTGGTCGGCACCATCTGGCAGATTTTTGGCCGCGCCGACATTGGCCTGTTGGGTTCGACGCTCAACGCCATGGGCATCAACTTCAACTATGCGGCCAACACCATGGACGCCTGGGTGACGGTGCTGGTGATGGATGTGTGGCACTGGACTTCGCTGGTGGCGCTGCTGTGTTACTCGGGGCTGCGTGCGATTCCGGACGTGTACTACCAGGCAGCGCGGATTGATCGCGCATCCGCTTGGGCGGTGTTCCGACATATCCAATTGCCAAAGATGAAAAGCGTGCTGCTGATCGCGGTGATGTTGCGCTTTATGGACAGCTTCATGATTTACACCGAGCCTTTCGTGCTGACGGGCGGCGGGCCGGGTAACGCCACCACGTTCCTCAGTCAGACCTTGACCCAAATGGCCGTAGGCCAATTCGACCTGGGCCCGGCGGCGGCGTTTTCCCTGGTGTATTTCCTGATCATCCTGTTGGTGTCCTGGCTGTTCTACACCGCCATGACCCACTCCGACGCCAACCGCTGAGGCCGCCAACATGAGCAAGCGCAAGGTTATCCCGCTGCTGATCTACATCCTGTTTTTGCTGGTGCCGATCTACTGGCTGCTGAACATGTCCTTCAAGAGCAACACCGAAATCCTCGGCGGGCTGACGCTGTTTCCGCAGGACTTTACCCTGGCCAACTACAAGGTGATCTTCACTGACCCGAGCTGGTACACCGGTTACCTCAACTCGCTTTACTACGTGAGCCTGAACACGGTGATCTCCCTGAGCGTGGCGCTGCCGGCGGCCTATGCGTTTTCGCGCTATCGGTTCTTGGGCGACAAGCACCTGTTCTTCTGGCTGCTGACCAACCGTATGGCGCCGCCGGCGGTGTTTTTGCTGCCGTTTTTCCAGCTGTATTCGTCCATCGGGCTGTTCGATACGCACATCGCCGTGGCGCTGGCGCATTGCCTGTTCAACGTGCCGTTGGCGGTGTGGATCCTGGAAGGCTTCATGTCCGGCGTGCCCAAGGAAATCGACGAAACCGCCTACATCGACGGCTACAGTTTTCCCAAGTTTTTCGTGAAGATTTTTATCCCGTTGATTGGCTCCGGTATCGGTGTGACGGCATTTTTCTGCTTCATGTTTTCCTGGGTCGAACTGCTGCTGGCGCGCACCTTGACCTCGGTTAACGCCAAGCCCATCGCGGCGGTGATGACGCGCACGGTCTCGGCTTCCGGCATTGATTGGGGCGTGCTGGCAGCGGCGGGGGTGTTGACCATTCTGCCGGGCATGCTGGTGATCTGGTTTGTTCGCAACCACGTGGCCAAGGGCTTTGCCCTGGGCCGGGTCTAGAGGATTCGATGATGGAATGGATGGCCTGGACCACCCCCACCGCACTGTTCTTTGTGACGATTGGCCTGCTGCTGGCAGGCATGACCACCTGGGAACTGCGTTCGCCGAGTATTCCTCGGCGCGGTTTGTTGCCGATCAGCACCACCCGTGGTGATCGTTTGTTTATCGGTCTTCTCGGCAGCGCCTACCTGCATTTGCTGGTGATCGGCGTTACCGACTGGAGCATCTGGGTGGCGTCTGCGCTATCCCTGGTATGGCTGTTGAGTGTGATGCGTTGGGGCTAGTGCCCTTATGAACTAGTGCCCTTATGAATAAACCACCAGGAGGTCTCTATGTTGAATAAAAACAATAAGCTGCGACATAGCATTTCATTGGCCGCCGTACTGGCCTTGAGCGGTTTGAGCGCCACGGCCTGGGCCGATGCGTACGAAGATGCCGCGAAAAAATGGATCGGCAGCGAGTTCAAACCGTCCACCCTTACCGAAGCCCAGCAGCTCGAAGAGTTGAAGTGGTTTATCAAGGCGTCGGAACCGTTCCGTGGGATGAAGATCAACGTGGTGTCGGAAACCCTCACCACCCACGAGTACGAATCCAAGGTACTGGCCAAGGCCTTCAGCGAAATTACCGGCATCAAGCTGACCCACGACCTGCTGCAGGAAGGCGACGTGGTGGAGAAGCTGCAAACCCAGATGCAGTCCGACAAGAATATCTATGACGGCTGGGTGAACGATTCCGACTTGATCGGTACGCACTTTCGCTATGGCAAGACCGAATCCATCACCGACCTGATGGCCAACGAAGGCAAGGCCTTCACCTCGCCGACCCTGGATATCAAGGACTTTATCGGCATCTCGTTCACCACCGCGCCGGACGGCAAGATCTACCAGTTGCCCGACCAGCAGTTCGCCAACCTCTACTGGTTCCGCGCCGATTGGTTTGAGCGCGCGGACCTCAAAGCCAAGTTCAAGGAAAAATACGGCTACGAGCTGGGTGTGCCGGTGAACTGGTCGGCCTATGAAGACATCGCCAAGTTCTTCAGCGAAGACGTCAAGGAAATCGACGGCAAACGTATCTATGGGCACATGGACTATGGCAAAAAAGACCCATCGCTGGGCTGGCGCTTCACCGATGCCTGGTTCTCCATGGCCGGCGGCGGCGACAAGGGCCTGCCCAACGGCTTGCCGGTGGACGAGTGGGGCATTCGCGTGGAGGACTGCCACCCGGTAGGCTCCAGCGTGACCCGTGGGGGCGACACCAATGGCCCGGCCGCGGTGTTTGCCACGCAAAAGTACGTGGACTGGATGAAAGCCTACGCGCCTCCGGAAGCGGCGGGCATGACCTTCTCCGAATCCGGCCCGGTGCCGTCCCAGGGCAATATCGCCCAACAGATCTTCTGGTACACCGCGTTTACCGCCGACATGACCAAACCGGGCCTGCCGGTGGTGAATGCCGATGGCACGCCGAAATGGCGCATGGCGCCGTCGCCGGTTGGGCCGTATTGGGAAAAGGGCATGAAGAAAGGCTATCAGGACGTGGGTTCCTGGACCTTCCTGAAGTCCACGCCCGAGAAGCAAAAACTCGCGGCGTGGCTGTACGCGCAGTTCGTCACCTCGAAAACCGTGTCACTGAAGAAAACCATCGTTGGCCTGACGCCGATTCGTGAGTCCGACATCAACTCCCAGGCCATGACCGACATGGCGCCGAAACTCGGCGGGCTGGTGGAGTTCTACCGCAGCCCGGCGCGGGTGGAGTGGACGCCGACCGGCACCAACGTGCCCGACTACCCACGCCTGGCGCAGCTGTGGTGGAGCAACATCGCCGCAGCGGCCAGTGGCGAGAAAACCCCGCAACAGGCGCTGGATAACCTGGCCAAGGAACAGGACGCGATCATGACGCGCCTGGAGCGTTCCAAGGTGCAGCCGGTGTGCGGCCCAAAAATGAACCCGGAGCGGGATGCGCAGTACTGGTTTGACCAACCGGGCGCGCCGAAGCCCAAGCTGGCGAATGAGAAGCCCAAAGGGGAGACCGTGGCTTATGGTGACCTGTTGAAGCAGTGGGAGGCGGCGCGTAAATAACCCATAGGCCGAAACACTGTACCTGTGG
>NZ_VBVZ01000208.1 GCF_005863185.1 Pseudomonas edaphica | reverse complement strand
GGTCGGACAAACCCTCCGGGTCGGCGGGGCCGTGTACCGGAATGATCAAGCCCTGGCCCCAGCGCAGGTGCAACAAACCCTGCGCATGATCGGCGTGATAGTGGGTCTGCAAAATCCCGTTGAAGCTGCGTGGCGGGAAGCGTTCGCAGAGGTCGGGCAAGCCGCTGTCGATCAACCAGCGCTGCTCGCCGCACTCGATCAACGCGCTGCACGGGCGGCGGCGCAGGCTGGCATCGCTGCGCGCCAATCCGCACGCCGCGCACTCGCAGCCATACACCGGAACCTGCCGCGCGTCACCGGTGCCCAGTAAGGTCAGGCGCATGCCGTGTGCCCGTGATCGAGGCAGCACAGCAAGCGCTCGACGGTGTTTTCCAGCGGGCCGGAATTGTCGAGCACAAACAACCCGGCGCCATTACCCGCGATCAAATCGGCGGTGAACCGCGCATTGCGCGCCAGGCGTTCCTCGATATCGGCCTGGGACTCGCGCCCGCGTGCCATCAGGCGCTGGCGCAATACGGCCTGATCCACCGTCAACAGCAATACCAGCAAGCCCGGATAGCGCTCGCGGGTTTGCGCCAGGTGCGCACGCGAACCATTGACCAGCACATCGTCCCCCGCCGCCAGCCATTCGTCGATGGCCTTGGGAATGCCATACCACAACCCATTGGCCTGCCAACTGAGGGCAAACGCGCCCTCGGCCTGCATCGCGGCGAACTGTTCCGGGCTCACCCCTTGTGCGGCCTCGCCCACCGCTTCCGGCGAGCGGGTGATCACCCGGCGCACAATGCGGCAGCCGCGCTCGGCCAAGCGTGGGCGTGCGGCATCCAGCAGGCTGTCCTTGCCCGAACCGGATGGCCCGATGAGATAGATCAACCTGCCTGCCATCAAAACACCCTCTTCGCTTGTCGCCAGACTTGTTGCACCACAGGAAGCCCCTCGCAGCGGCGGGCTTGCACCAAATCCGCTCGCAGGCCAATGGCAATTTCACCGCGATCATTGAGGCCCGCCGCTTGTGCAGGCGCCAAGCTGATCATCTTGACGGCCCGCGACAGGTCGCCGCCGTCCTGTTGATCGGCCAGCACAAACGCCGCCTGCAACAGGCTGGCCGGGTAGTAATCACTGGAAAGTATATCCAGCAATCCCTCGGCAGCCAGCCCGGCGGCGGCCACATTACCCGAGTGCGACCCGCCGCGCACCACGTTCGGCGCGCCCATCAGCACTTTCATGTTCAGCGCCTGGCAGCCCTTGGCCGCCTCCAGCGTGGTGGGGAATTCAGCAATGGTCATGCCATAGCCCGCCGACTCCTCCACATGCGCCAGCGTCGCGTCGTCATGGCTGGCCACCGACAGGCCGCGCTCCAGGCAATGCGCAACAATGGCCGCGCGATAGCGGTCGCTGTATTGCTTGGAATTGGCCATTTGCAGCACGATAAACGCGTCCATCGTTTCGTCGTTGAGGTGGTACTTGCCCATGTAGTACTCACGGTACTTGGATTCGAGCACGAACTGTCGCTGGCCCGGCGAATGGTCCATCACCGACACCAGGCGCACCAGCGGGTTTTCCACCAGGTCGCGGAACACGCTGAGGGTGTCCGGGTGGCACAGCTCGCAGCGCAGGTGCAGGTGGTGTTCGGCGCGGGTCAAGCCGGCGTCTTCAGCCTGGGCGATCGCGTCGAGCATCGCCGGCAGCTTTTTCATGCGGTTGCCCTTGGGGTTCACATCGCCGATGGACACCGCGTCGAACACTGTAGTGATCCCCGCCGCGATGATTTGCGCATCATGGCTGAGCACCGCCGAGATCGACGGCCAGTCCACGCCGGGGCGCGGGGTCATGTGTTTTTCCAGGTTGTCGGTGTGCAGCTCTACCAGGCCCGGCAGCAGGCAATCGCCGCCCAGGTCCTGGGCCTGGGGCAACTGGCTGCGGCCCTCGGCGATGTCGACAAGCTTGCCGTCGCGCAGCACCACCGTGCCCAGGAACATGCGCTCAGCCGTGACGACCTGGGCATTGGTGAGGATCTGTTCAGCGGGCATGGGCGTATTCCTCTTCGGCAACGGCTGCAGGGGTCATGTCGAAATGGCGGTCGGCGACCGCTTCACGGGCGGCGCGGTCGTGGAAGATGCCGATCAGCGCCGCGCCAGCGGCCTTGGCTTCGTTCATCAGTTCCAGCACCACCTGGCGGTTGCTGTCGTCCAGGGACGCGGTAGGTTCGTCCAGCAACATCACCGGCCAGGCGACCATGAAGCCACGTGCGATATTGACGCGCTGTTGTTCGCCACCGGAGAACGTGCCGGGCGCCAGTTGCCACAAGCGCTGCGGGATGTTCAGGCGCGTAAGCAACTGTTCGGCGCGGGCTTGCGCATCGGCCTTGGCCCAGCCACGCGCCAGGGCCTGCTCCATCACCACGTCCAGGCAGGCCACGCGGGGGATGACGCGCAGAAACTGGCTGACGTAACCGAGGGTCTGCTGACGCACCTGAAGAATGTCACGCGGCTCGGCGCCGACCAGCTCCAGCCACTCACCGGCATGCTGCACACGAATACTGCCGCCCGCCGGCAGGTAGTTGCCGTACAGGGTGCGCAGCAAGGTGCTTTTCCCCGCGCCGGACTGGCCATGCAGCACCAGGCACTCACCGCCCTGCACACTGAACGCCACACCGCGCAACACGTTAAGCACCACGCCGTGTTGCTGATGCAGGGTGAAGGTTTTCGAGAGGTCACGGACCTCGATCAAGGCATTCATCATGGCTGCAATACCGAAGACACCAGCAGTTGAGAGTAAGGGTGCTGTGGATCATCGAGGATCTGGTCAGTGAGCCCGGTTTCCACCACATGGGAGCGGCGCATCACCATCAGGCGGTCGGCGAGCAAACGCGCAACGGCCAGGTCGTGGGTGACGATCACCACCGCCAGATCCAGCTCACGTACCAGGCCGCGCAACAGGTCGAGCAGGCGCGCTTGCACCGACACATCCAGGCCGCCGGTGGGTTCGTCCATGAATACCAGGCGCGGGCTGGAGACGAGGTTGCGGGCGATTTGCAGGCGCTGCTGCATGCCGCCCGAGAAGGTGCGCGGCAAATCGTCGATGCGCTGCGGGTCGATTTCCACCTGGCCGAGCCAATCCAGACCGGCGCCGCGCAGTTGCGCATAGTTGCGCACGCCTTGGGCCATCAGGCGCTCGCCGATGTTGGCGCCGGCCGACACGCCCATGCGCAGGCCGTCCCGTGGGTTCTGCTCGACAAAGCCCCACTCGGTGCGCAGCAAGGTGCGGCGCTCGGCTTCACTGGCGCTGTACAAATCCAGCCATTCGCCGTCCTTGCTGCGGTAGCCGATGCTGCCCGCTTGCGGCGGCAAACGCCCGCTCAGCAGCGAGAGCAAGGTGGATTTACCTGAGCCGGATTCGCCGACAATTCCCAGCACTTCGCCAGGGTAAAGATCAAAGCTCACGCCCTGGCAACCCTTCTCCGGGCCGTACAGCAACGACAGGTCACGTACTTGAAGCAAAGGCTGGCTCACTGGTTGTTCTCCTTGACCCGTTGGGCGCAATACCAGGTGTCGGAACACACAAAACTCTGGGTTCCCGCGTCGTCGAGAATCAGCTCGTCGAGGAAGGAATCGTGGCTGCCGCAGATGGCGCAGTTGTGTTCCCACTGCTGCACTTCGAACGGATGGTCTTCGAAGTCCAGGCTGGTGACCCGGGTGTACGGCGGCACCGCGTACAGGCGCTTTTCGCGACCGGCGCCGAACAGCATCAGCGCCGGGCTCATGTCGAGTTTGGGGTTGTCGAATTTAGGGATCGGCGACGGGTCCATCACGTAGCGCTCATCGACCATCACCGGGTAGGCGTAGCTGGTGGCGATATGGCCGAAGGTGGCGATGTCTTCGTAGAGTTTGACGTGCATCACCCCGTAGTCATTGAGGGCGTGCATGGTGCGGGTCTCGGTTTCCGAGGGTTCGATAAAGCGCAGCGGCTCGGGGATCGGCACTTGGTAAACCATGATCTGACCGGCCTGCAGCGCCGTTTCCGGGATGCGGTGGCGGGTCTGGATCACGCTGGCGTCGGGCGTCGCTTCGGTGGTGGCAACCCCCGCCGTGCGGGCGAAAAAGCGCCGGATCGACACGGCATTGGTGGTGTCGTCGGCGCCCTGGTCGATCACCTTGAGCACGTCATCATCACCGAGGATCGCGGCGGTCAATTGCATGCCGCCGGTGCCCCAGCCGTAAGGCAATGGCATTTCGCGGCCGCCAAACGGCACTTGGTAACCGGGAATCGCCACGGCCTTGAGCAAGGCGCGGCGGATCATGCGTTTGGTCTGTTCGTCGAGGTAGGCGAAGTTGTACGCCGGGTCGCGCACAGCCGGTAGGGTCAAGTCATTCATGGCGGTTGCCCTCGGCCGGTTGGCGCAGTTTGCGGATCAGTTCCAGCTCGGACTGGAAGTCCACGTAGTGAGGCAATTTGAGGTGCGAGACAAACCCCGCCGCCTCGACGTTGTCGCAATGGGCCAGCACAAACTCTTCGCGCTGGGCCGGTGAAACGACTTCTTCGTTGTATTCCCCGGCGCGCAGCGAGCGGTCGACCAGCGCCATGCCCATGGCCTTGCGCTCGGCATGCCCGAACGCCAGGCCGTAGCCACGGGTGAACTGCGCCAGCTCGGTGGCCGAACCGACGAACTGGTTGACCATCTCGCACTCGGTGACTTCGATGCTGCCCAGGCAGATGGGAAAGCCCAATTCTTCGGGGTCGATCCACACCTCGACGTCGCCGATGCGAATCTCACCGGCAAACGGGTGGTTACGGCCGTAACCGCGTTGGGTCGAGTAGCCCAGCGCGAGCAGGAAACCCTCGTCGCCACGGGCCAGGGCTTGCAGGCGCTCGGCGCGGCTGGCCGGGTATTCCAAGGGGTCGCGGGTGATGTCGGCGACGCTGGCGTTGTCGTCGGCTTCGTGCTTGATCAGGCCTTCTTTGGCAAGCAAACCGAGCACCCGTGGGCAGGCGTCAATCTGTGCATCCGTCGTGGTCTGCGGGCCTGGGTATTGACCTTCGGCCAGCAGCGAAAAATCCAGCAGGCGGTGGGTGTAGTCGAAGGTCGGGCCGAGCAGTTGGCCGCCGGGCACGTCCTTGAACGTGGCCGACAAACGTCGGCTCAAGCACATCTGCGACGTATCAATCGGCAGGCTCGGGCTGAAGCGCGGCAGCGTGGTGCGATAGGCGCGCAGCAGGAAGATCGCCTCGACCAAATCCCCTGCTGACTGCTTGATCGCCAGCGCAGCCAGCTCTTCGTCGAACAACGAGCCTTCGGTCATCACCCGCGCCACCGCCAGCGGCAATTGCTCGCGGATCTGCCTCACGCTCAACTCAGGAATGGCCGTATCGCCCCGACGTTTTTTTGCCAGCAGGCGGTGGGCATTGTCGATGGCCTGTTCGCCACCTTTGACGGCTACGTACATCAGGCGTGCTCCTGTGCAATACGGCTGCTGCGCGGCAGGCCGATCAGGTGGTGGCCGGCGGTGAACACCAGGTCCAGGCCACGCGGGAAAGCTTCACGGCGTTGGCGCTCTTGCCAGAAGGCTTGCGGCACCGGCAGGTTGACCAGGCGCTGGGTTTTGATCCCTGGGCCGCGCCAGTGCAGGCCGCGACCGGACTCCAGGTCGGTAAGCTGAACCAGCAAGGTGCAGGACTGATCCGGGTAACGGTCGTTGCCGTGGTCGAAGCCGCCGAGGTCAAGCAGGTCTTGCTCACCGAGCAGCGCGAACACCGCGTCTTCGCGTTTATCGGTGAGCGGGCAACCACAGTGGAAGGCCAGGTTGGCGCGGATCAGCGGCGTGTCGAAGCTCGGCGCCAGCCACAGTGGCGTGTCCATATCCAGCAGGGCCAGGCACAGCGCGTAGGTGGCGGGCGCCAGGCCGTCGAGGCGTGGCGCGGACGGCAGATGCTGGATCAAACCGGGTTCGGCCAGCGCCTTGAGGGCCGCACGAAAACCGCGTTGGGCATCCAGCACCGGCTCGACAAACGCCGGTTGCAACAGGTGAGCGTTCATCAGTTTTCTCCTCGCACCAGGGTGAAGAACTCGACCTTGGTGGCAGCGGTGTCGGCTTCTTTTTGCGCACGGCGCTGGGCTTGGGCAGTGGCCAGGGAGGTGATCAAGTCGCTGAGCCACAGGCTCGGTTGCGTGCCTTGCAGATGGGCGTCCGCCAACGCGGCCAACTCGGCATGCAGCTTGTCGCGCCCGGCCAGGTAGCTGTAGCCGGTGCGGCCGTCGGCCAGGCGCACCACGCAGCGGGTCACGCTCATTTCGCCGACGTTGAAGGCTGCGCCGTCACCGCCCATGCGCCCGCGTACCAGGGTCATGCCGATTTCCGGGGCGCGGATCAGTTGGTACTCGGCGTCTTTCAACGCGGCCTCAAAGGGTTGCAGTTCATTGAGCTGGGCGCGGGCTAATACGCCGATCCAATGTTGTCGCGGGGACACACTCATCATTCAAGTCACCACTTGGTACTGGAAGCGATCCGAACGGCTGGTGGACTGCGCCAGCTCCACCGGGCGGCCATCGCGATCGCAGGAAAGGGTAAACACCGTGAGGGCCGGCAAGTGCCGAGGCATCATCAGCAGCGCGGCTTCATCACGGTTGGGCAAACGCGCACCGATCAGGCTTTGGGTGCGGGTCAGCGGCAGCGCTCGTTCACGCAGGTACTGACGCAGGGAGCCGCCGTTGTAATCAGCCAGCAACGGCGCACGGCTGGCGCAGTAGCGATGACGGATCAGGCTGACGGGCTGGTGATCAAGCTTGCGCAGGGTTTGCAGCTCGATCATCGGGGCCATCTCGGCGATGCCCAAATGCTCGGCTTCGTCGCGGCTGGCGTAGCAATAGCGGCGCTTGAGCAACACCGCCTGCACGCCGACGCCCTGGGCCGACAGCGATTGGCTGTAGGAGGTCTCGGCGCCCATCGAGTAAATCAGCGGGCGGTCGAGCACCTGGGTGCCCTTGCCCTGACGGCGCAGCAGGCTGCCTTCGAACACCAACTCGTCGATGGCGCGGCGCAAGGTGTGGCGGTTGACGCCAAAGCGCTCGGCCATGTGCACCTCGCCGGGCAGGAAGTCACCGGCCTGGTAGCTGCTCAATTCACGGCGCAGGATATCCGCGAGTTCGCGGTACACCGGCTCATCTTGTCTAGACAACTGCATGCTTAAAAAAAGCGCCGCGCGGGCACCCCTCCGGCGTCAGATGAACTGCTTGCGCAGGCGTTGGGACAGCACGTCGATACAGCTCACCACCACGATGATCACCAGCAGCACCGCGCAGGTCTGTACGAACTGGAAAGCGCGGATGTTTTCCCAGAGGATCACGCCGATCCCGCCGGCGCCGACCATGCCCACTACGGTGGCCGAGCGCACATTGGCTTCGAAGCGGTACAGCGCGTAGCTCACCCACAGCGGCATCACTTGCGGGATCACGCCGTAGATCACCTCCTGCAAAGCACTCGCGCCGGTGGCTCGCACGCCTTCTACCGGGCCGGGGTCGATGGCCTCGACGGCTTCGGCAAACAGCTTGGCGAGCACGCCGGTGGTGCTGATCCACAAGGCCAATACACCGGCAAACGGACCGAGGCCGACGGCGACCACGAACAACATGGCGAAGACCATTTCATTGATGGAGCGGAAGGCATCCATCACGCGGCGCAGCGGTTGGTGGACCCACCACGGGGTGATGTTGTCGGCGCACAAGATGCCCAGCGGCACCGAGCAGACGATGGCCAGCACCGTGCCCCACAGGGCGATTTGTACGGTGACGATCATCTCCTTGAGGTAGGAGCGCCATTCGTGGAAGTCGGGCGGGAAGAAGTCGGCGGCGAAGGTCGCCATATTTCCGGAATCGCGGTACAGCGCCAGCGGGTTCATCTCGGCGCCGTGCCAGGCCCAGGCCAACAGGACCAGGAACAGGCCCCAGCCGAGGTATTGCGGCCAGGTTCTTTTACCCACCGCTTCAGCATGTAAAGTCGTCATGGTTGTCCTCGATCAAAATGTGGGAGCTGGCTTGTCGGATCGCCGCACCGCTGCGATAGCGGTCTGTCAGTTACAAATTTGTTGGCTGATACACCGCAATCGCGGGCAAGCCCGCTCCCACATGAATCCGGTTCCTACTGGGGTTAGCCGTTTGCTGCGGTCTTCTTGTCCAGCTCGGAGATGCGCTGTTGCAGCTTGGCCAGGTCAGCATCGATGTCGGCGAGCTTCTTGGCCTTGTCGGCTGCCTCAAGCTTGTTGTCGGCACTGATGGTGGTGCGCTGCTTGAACAGCTCCAGCTGGCGGATCGGCAAGAGCTGGTCGTCGTTGGAGGCGAGGAACTTGCCCAACTGCATGTTCTTCAACACCGCCTTCTCTTCATCGGTGTCGCCGTAGTGGGCGAAGAAATCACGGATCTTGGTTTTCTCGCTGTCCGTCAGCGCCTTGCTCCACACCATCGGGTCGGCCGGAATCAGCGGCGATTTCCAGATCACCTTGAGCATTGCGGCTTTGTCCGGCTGGGTGACTTCCAGGCGGTCCCAGCTTTCGGTGTTGAAGGTGGCCACGTCCAACTGCCCCTTGGCGACGCTGAGTGCGTTGACTTCATGGCTGGAGTTGAGCGTGCGTTTGAACGCGGTGGCGGCATCCACATGGTTCTTGGCGAACACGTAGTAGCCCGGCACCAGGTAGCCCGAGGTGGAGTTCGGGTCACCGTTGCCGAAGGTCAGGTTCTTGGCGTTCTTGAGCATGTCGTCGACGTTGTTGATCGGGCTGTCCTTGCGCACGATCAGCACGCTCCAGTAACCGGCGGCGCCGTTGGCGGCGGCGGTCTGGGCGAAGATCTCGCCGTTGGAACGGTCCACGGCTTCCATCGCCGCCTTGTTGCCCAGCCAGGCCACGTCGACCTTGTTAAAGCGCATGCCCTGGATCAACCCGGCGTAGTCGGAGGCGAAGGTGGCGTTGATGGTCAGGCCTGTTTTCTTGTGCATGTCATCCAAAAACGGCTGCCAGATGCTCTTGAGGTTCTGCGAAGACTCGGTGGACATGATGCCGAAGTTGATGGCTTTGTCGGCAGCCTGGGCAGTGCCCATGGCGGCGCCGGCCAGCAACACCGCAGACAGAAACACTTGGCCGATACGGTTCAACATGGACGGGATTCCTGTGGGTCGTGAGTAGGGTTTCAAGCGCGCGCCATGGCCAGCCGAGGCGTGGCGACGGCTATGCGGGTGTGGTCGGAAAACATCAGGCTGGTGTCGACGTCGGCACCGTACAAATCGTTGAGGAACTGGCTGCTCATGGCGCTGCCCTGCCCGTCGAAATGAATGCGGCCGCCTTTAAGGGCCACGGCACGCGGGCAATAACGCATGGCGTAATCGACTTGATGCAGGGTCACCACCACGGTCTTGCCGTCGCGGCGGTTGATGTCGGCGAGGATCTCCATGACCTTGCGCGCCGACTCCGGGTCCAGCGAGGCAATAGGCTCATCGGCGAGGATCACTTCGGCGCGCTGGGTCAATGCACGGGCAATCGCCACGCGCTGCTGCTGGCCGCCGGACAAGGTCGAAGCACGCTGCCCGGCCAGGTCGGCCAAGCCCACGCGGGCGAGGGATTCGAGGGCAAAGGCTTTTTCCTCGGCATTGAACAAACCGAGGTTGCCGCGCCAGCGTGGCATGCGGCCCAGGCAGCCGAGCAATACGTTGTCGAGCACGCTCAGGCGGTTGACCAGGTTGA
>NZ_VBVZ01000207.1 GCF_005863185.1 Pseudomonas edaphica | reverse complement strand
CTCCTGGCCTGGGCTATCAACCTAACGGTTTGCGGAGCATTTTCAGGGCTTGGACAGAATAACTTCAACACTTTTTTCTACATCAATTTATTTAGCAGCGCGGCGCTCGTATATTTGATAGCAAATTCAAATCTGCAGTACACTTTTAAAAAGTCGGGAAAGCTGCTTGGCGACTTAGCCTATCCAATGTTTTTACTTCATTGGGTCGTCGGCTTCATCATGAGCTATCTCATGCTCGACGGTCAACGTCGGGGACTGCTGCTTGTAGCTGTCTCATTTTTACCGATACTGGTGGTTTCATACTGCCTATCATGGCTTGCCAATAGATGGCTGGAGCCGCTGCGAAACATTGTAAGAGGGCAAGCAACTACCACGAAACACTCGATTGCTACCGAGAGCTCTTAATAATTCGAGATAAACAATCAATGATGATCAGGTTGCGAAATCGCCGATCACAATATCCAGGGCGGCCTTGCGCTTTTGAGTCACATCATCTGAGATCACTCGGCCGCGTTCATACTTAGCAATCACCTGCCAGTCGGTGGCCTGCAGATAGATTACCGTTTCGGTGTAAGCTGACTCTGCGGCGATGTCGCCTGCTGTCTTCTTTTTTCCAGCGTTGAAAGATCAACCATTTTGACTGACTCCAAGTTTGGAAATTTTACAATCCCTTCAGTTACAAAAAAAAAAAAAGTTTGTTCGTCGGGTGCACGAATATAGGAAGGGCTATCCGACTGTACTGGGAGCTTCAATATCAGACACCAGTCTTCCAAATACCTATTGATCAACAAGCATGGAAAGAGAATGACGAAGGGCATGTTGCGCTTGCGCTGGGACAAGGCATGGGAGAAGGCACAGCAGAAAGCAATCGACCAGGGCGGCCCATCGCTGCCTGCGAAAATTGGCGGGGTTCAATTCCGTGATATCCGGCCTAAAGTGGCATCGGAAATCGTCGACATCGGCGACGCGAGCTTGCTGCTCGGCCATAGTAAACAGGAGATCACAAAGCGGGTTTACCGGAGGATTGGCGCGACCGCCAGGCCCTCCAAATAGGCAAAGTTTCGAAACTCCAAGCCGAAAGTTTCGGAACTCCTGCTGTTTGCCCAACTTCGCCGATCAAACCCCAGAAACGCAAAAGCCCCGCTTTCGCGGGGCTTTCGTGTAAATCTTGGCGGGAAACCAGGGATTCGAACCCTGGAGACGCTATTAACGTCCGCCGGTTTTCAAGACCGGTGCATTCAACCACTCTGCCAATTTCCCTTTTGCTTCACAGGATTATGATAGCCCATCCCGTGTCAGCGGGCGCCATAATACCCGAATGAAACACACTGTCAAACTCTTGCCATGGCTTGTTACAGAGCGTCTGTTATGATCCTTGCGACTGAATGTTTCAAAACTGAAGGAGTGTCGCCATGCGCGAACAGAATTACGCACTGAATGGTAACGCGCAGGCTGAGCAGCTTGAAGTCAGCCGCGTGTTGCGCAACACCTACGGCTTGCTCGCCCTTACCCTCGCGTTCAGCGGCGTAATGGCGTATGTGGCGCAGCAGATGCGCGTCGGCTACCCGAATATCTTTGTCGTGCTGATTGGTTTCTACGGTCTGTTCTTCCTGACCAACAAACTGCGTGACTCGGCCTGGGGCCTGGTGTCGGCGTTTGCCTTGACTGGTTTCATGGGCTTTATCCTTGGCCCGATCCTCAACCGTTACCTCGGCATGGCCGGCGGCGCGGAAGTGGTCAGCTCGGCATTTGCCATGACGGCCCTGGTGTTTGGTGGCCTGTCGGCCTACGTGCTGATCAGCCGTAAGGACATGAGCTTCCTGGGTGGCTTCATTACCGCAGGCTTCTTCGTGTTGCTGGCGGCAGTGGTTGCCGGCATGTTCTTCCAGATCAGCGGCTTGCAGCTGGCGATCAGCGCGGGTTTTGTGCTGTTCTCCTCCGTGTGCATCCTGTTCCAGACCAGCGCCATCATCCACGGCGGTGAGCGTAACTACATCATGGCGACCATCAGCCTGTATGTGTCGATCTACAACCTGTTCATCAGCCTGCTGCAGATCTTCGGCATCATGAGCCGCGATGACTGATTGCTAGCGCAATAAAAAATGCCCCGTATCGAAAGATACGGGGCATTTTTGTTTTCACGGGATTGCAAACGCTCAGTACTGGTTAGGTTCCATTTCCAGATCGACCTTGAAACGCTCAGCAATATCACGCTGGATGCGCAGTGCCAGGTTGGCAATGTCATGCCCAGTGGCCGCGCCATAGTTGACCAGCACCAGCGCCTGCAGTTTATGCACGCCGGCATCGCCGTCGCGAAAGCCTTTCCAGCCGGCTTTATCGATCAACCAGCCAGCGGCGAGCTTCATCTGCCCATCGGCCTGCGGGTATGCCACCAGATCCGGATACTGCGCCTTCAGCTCAGCCGCCAACACATGGGACACCAGTGGGTTTTTGAAGAAACTGCCGGCATTGCCCAGTTCTGCCGGGTCGGGCAGTTTTTCACGGCGGATGCTGCAAATGGCACGGCTGACATCACTCGGCGTCGCCTCAGTGATGCCCTGCCCGGCCAGGCGCTGCTGCACCGGGCCGTAGTCGAGCTTGAGGTGCCTGGCGCGGCTCAGGGCGAAACGCACACGCAGGATCAGCCAGCGCCCGGTTTCGTGCTTGAACAGGCTGTCACGGTAGGCGAAGTTGCATTCTTGCAGGCTGAAGTCGCGCAGTTCGCCGGTGTGGCGATCCAGTGCGGTGAGGCCGGCAAACACGTCCTTGATCTCCACACCGTAGGCGCCGATGTTCTGCATCGGCGCAGCACCGACGGTGCCTGGGATGAGGCTGAGGTTCTCGAGGCCGCAGAAGCCGTGTTCCAAGGTCCACACTACAAACGGGTGCCAGGCTTCGCCCGCTTCGGCTTCGACCACCACGTTTACACCGTCGTCCTGCAGCACCCGAACGCCCTGGGTGGCCATGCGCAACACCAACGCCTGGATATCCTGGGTCAACAGCAGGTTGCTGCCACCGCCGATCACCAACAGTGGTAATGACTGCGCCGTTGCATAGGCCAGGGCTTCACGCACATCGGCGTCGCTGCGGGCCTCGGCAAACCACTGGGCGCGCACGTCGATGCCAAAGCTGTTGAATGGCTTGAGCGATACCTGCGCAAGCACTTGCAAGGTCATAACCGCCCCTTCAATTCGATCACCAATAAATCACAGGCCCGCTCGATCAGGTCCAGAACCCGTTCGAAGCCTTGCTCGCCTTCGTAGTAAGGGTCTGGCACTTCGTCCACCTCGGCGTCATAGCGACGCAGGAACAAGTCCAGCTCGGCTTTACCTTGGCCAGGATGCAACGCCTTGAGGTTGCGCAGATTGCTGTGATCCATGGCCAGGATCAGGTCATATCGAGCAAAGTCTGCACGGGAAACCTGCTGGGCACGCTGGGCCGACAAGTCGTAACCGCGCACCAGCGCCGCGCGCTGGCTGCGCTGGTCCGGCGGGTTGCCGATGTGCCATTCACCCGTGCCGGCAGACGCCACTTCAACCTGGCCGGCCAACCCCGCTTCGCGCAATTTATGGCGCAGCACACCTTCGGCGGTGGGCGAGCGGCAGATATTACCCAGGCAGACGAACAGAACCTCCATCAGGCCCCCAGCAGGCGACGGACGCGCTCAAGGTCTTCCTGGGTGTCGACACCGGCTGGCGGCGCTTCCAGCGCATCGCCCACGTGGATACGCACGCCGTGCCACAGGGCACGCAACTGTTCCAGGGACTCGGTGTTTTCCAGCCAGCACGGCCCCCAGCTGACGAAGTCATGCAGGAAACCAGCGCGGTAGGCATAAATGCCGATATGGCGACGGTACGGTACGCACTGGGGCAATACGTCGGGCTGTTTGGCGAACGCATCCCGCGCCCAAGGCAGGGTCGAGCGACTGAAGGTCAGCGCAAGGCCATTGATATCGCTGACCACTTTGACCACGTTCGGGTTGAACAGGGTGTCGATGTCTTCGATCGGTTCGGCCAGGGTCGCCATACGCGCCTCGCCGTGGGCGGCCAGGTTGGCGGCGACCTGATCGATCACGCACGGCGGGATCAAGGGTTCGTCACCCTGCACATTGACCACGATCGCGTCGGGCGCCAACCCCAACTGCGTGGCGACTTCGGCCAGGCGGTCGGTGCCGGAATTGTGGTCTTCACGGGTCAGCACCGCTTCAGCACCGAAACCTTTGCAGGCTTCGATAATACGCGGGTCATCGGTGGCAACCACCACGCGTTCGGCGCTGCTTTTGCAGGCCTGTTCCCACACCAGCTGGATCATCGGCTTGTTGCCGATCAATTGCAGCGGCTTGCCCGGCAGGCGCGTGGAGGCGTAGCGCGAAGGAATGACAACGGTAAAGGCGGTGGTCATTTATCCAGGCGCTCATCGGTGGTCAGGGTACGGGCTTCGCTTTCCAGCATCACCGGGATGCCATCACGGATCGGATAAGCCAGGCCGGCGCCCTTGCTGATCAACTCGGTTTTATCGGCGCTGAGCTTGAGCGGGCCTTTGCAGATCGGGCAAGCGAGGATGTCGAGCAGTTTGGTGTCCATGAGTATTTCCTGGAAAAAGCGGTTTAAGGCAAAAGTCGGGCGGGCAGCAGGCGCATCAATTGCGTGTCGAACCAGGCCACAAACGCCGGTGACGGCAATGCATCCACTGCAAGGTACCACCAGTCGGGCTGGGCAAAGGCGCGGCACTTCACCGCGTCTTTTTCGGTCATCACCAACGGCAATGACGGTGTGAAATTCAACACCTCTGCGCTGTACGGCGCATGGTCGGCAAATGCATGGGGAATCGGCTGCCAGTGTAGCGTTTCGAGGGTATTGAAGAAACGTTGCGGGTTACCGATACCCGCGACGGCATGGACCCGCTGGCCGGCGGCAAAGTGCTCCACCGATTGGCGCTCACCGGTTTTCAAGTTGATGAGCGCCGTGGGTTGCAGGCGAAAGGCAAACCCATCCTCGCGATCGGCTCCGGCGCCGTTGTACAACAGCGCATCCACGCTATGCAGGCGTTCCACCGGTTCGCGCAAAGGCCCGGCTGGCAGGCAACGGCGGTTGCCCAAACCACGGGCGGCGTCGATCAGCACCAGTTCCAGGTCGCGGGCCAGGCGGTAATGCTGCAGGCCATCGTCGGAGAGGATCAGGTCAAGGGGTTCACTGGCCAGCAAGGCTTTGACGGCGCGGCTGCGGTCTGGATCGATCATCAGGGGTACGCCGCAGCGCTGAACGATCAGCAACGGCTCATCGCCCGCTACTTCGGCGCTATGGCTGGCCTCGACCCGCCACGGCAACTGCGGCGGCTTGGCACCATAGCCGCGGCTGACCACGCCGACCCGCAGGCCGCTGCGCCGGCAGTGTTCGATCAGCCACAGGATCAACGGCGTCTTGCCGGTGCCGCCGACGGTGATATTGCCCACCACCACCACAGGCACCGGCGGTTGGTAAATCTCACCCTCGCCCGCCAGGAAGCGCGCGCGTTTGCGCTGTACAACGTGACGGTACATAGATTCCAGCGGCCGCAACAGTACGAGTGCCGGATGGCCCTCGTACCACGCCTTGAGCAAACGATCGGACATAGCCATCAGGGCGGGCTCGCCGCCTCGACGGTGGTCATGCGCAGGTGGCTGAAGCCCAGCTTGCCGGCGGCGTCCATGGCGGTGATCACGGCTTGGTGCTGGGTTTTGCCGTCAGCGCTGATGGAAAGCGGCATATTGGTATCGCCGCCGGACTCTTTCTGCAGGGCATCCATCAGGCTGGCAAGGTCATTTTTTTCGAGCAATTGGTTATTTACCGAAAACACCCCGTCGGCGCTGATGGCAATGTCCAGCTGCTTAATTTCCTGGTCTTCGGCCGGTGAGCCACTCACTGCTTCGGGTAAATCAACGCGCAGTTGGGTTTCGCGGGTGAAGGTGGTAGTCACGACAAAAAACAGCAGCAGGATAAAGACCACGTCGATCAGCGACGCCAGGTTGATATCAACATTCTCCCGTTGCTTGCGGCGAAATTTCACGCTCGACCCTCAACGAAATCGACATCACGATCGCCCTGCACCACTTCCACCAGCTTGATGGCTTCCTGCTCCATGCCGACCACCAGTTCATCGATGCGACGCTGCAGGAAGCGGTGGAAAAACACCGACGGAATACCGACCATCAGGCCGGCTGCCGTGGTGATCAAGGCCTTGGAAATACCACCGGCCAAGACGGCAGCGTTGGTGGTCATGCCTGAACCCATGAACGAGCTGAAAATGTCGATCATGCCCAGCACCGTGCCCAGCAAACCAAGCAACGGCGCCATGGCTGCGATGGTGCCGAGCGCATTGATATAGCGCTCCATTTCGTGGATGACGCGGGCAGCGGCCTCTTCGATGCATTCTTTCATGATCTCGCGACCATGTTTGGAATTGGCGAGGCCCGCTGCGAGGATTTCACCCAACGGCGAGTTGGCGCGTAACTCCTTGAGTTTTTCTTTATCCAGCTGTTTGTTCTTGATCCAGCCCCACACCTGCCCCAGCAGATGCTCGGGGGTTATGCGACTGGCGCGCAGGGTCCACAAACGTTCGGCAACGATGCCGAGTGCGGCGATGGAGCTCAAGATAATCGGCAACATCATCCAGCCGCCGGATTTGACCAATTCCCACACAGTGAATGTCCCCTCGAAAAAGTGCGCCACTTTACCATATAGGTTCACCGGCGTGGTTCGCAGGCGCCAGGCCCGCCTGTCGCAGGCCCAGGTGTTTGGTAAGCCTGTATTACGGTAACGCTTCGCGCCAGAATCGCCGTTGACTGCGCGCAACAACCGGTGCTCTAAAACTGCCCAGGTGCACACGCACGGCACCTTGCTCGGCGCTGTCGTAGACCCGGCTGCCCAGCGCCTGGTAACGCGCCATCACCTGCGGATGGGGATGCCCGAATGCGTTGCCACGGCCGCGGGAAATCAGCACCGACTTGGGCGCAAGCCGCTGTAAAAACGCCCAGGACGAGGAACTGCGACTGCCATGGTGCGGCGCTTGCAGCCAATCGGTCGGCACCGCCAAGGGCGAAGCGAGAAAGGCTGTTTCAGCCGCCTCATCAATATCACCCGTCAGTAGCAACCGCTCGCCACGGGCCTGTACCTGCAAGACGCAGGATTTCGGATTGCTGCTGGTGGCGCCAGGCCATCGCCACAACTCGAATGACACGCCATCCCACTCCCAGCGCTCGCCATTGTTACAGGGCTGGGCGGCGAGAAAAGCCGGCAGCCCTTCGGTCTCTCCGCCGATAACCCTTCCGACGGGCAGCACACGGGCAACCGCTGCGGCACCGCCGGCATGGTCAGCGTGAGCGTGGCTGATCACCATCGCGTCCAACGCCGCCACCCCACCCTTTTGCAGGGATGGCAGCACCACGCGCGCGCCCAGGTCAACCACCCCCGAGCGCGGGCCTGCGTCGTAGAGCATGGCGTGATGGCGCGTGCGCAGGATCACCGCCTGCCCCTGGCCGACATCCAATTGCACCACCTCCACCTGCCCGTACGGCACCAATGGTTTAGGGGCAAAGACGGCCAACAGCAGCATCGGCCAGCCCAGCAGCCGCAATGGCACGCCTTTGGGCAAGAGCAAGAGCACCGCGCCCGTGACGCTGATCAACCAATAACCCAACGGCACGTCGGCGGGCACCCACGCTGCGCGCAGCCCGGCCAGTAGCGCCAAGCCTGTGAACAGGCCATCCAACGCGCCACCGGCCAGCCACAACAAGCCCTCTCCCACCCACGGTACCGCCAACAGTACAGTGCCCAGCAGTGCCAACGGCAGCACCACCAGGCTGATCCACGGCACGGCAAACAGATTGGCCACCGGCGCACTGAGGCTGATGGGCAACCCCAGCACCAGCAGCACCGGAAACAAACCAATGGCGATCAGCCATTGGGGCCGGGTCCACGCCTGCCAGACGCTCCACGCGCCCAAACGCCCGCTGAATGCCAGCACCAGCACGGCCACGGCGGCAAACGACAACCAGAACCCTGGCTGCAAGCTGGCCAGCGGCTCCAGCACCAGCACGGCATTGAACGCTAGTAATAACGGCCACCACACACCCAAGTGGCGAAACCGCAAACGCCACAGCAGCACCAACCCGACCATCACGCAGGCCCGCTGCACGGGCACACCGAACCCCGCCAGCAGGCCATACCCTAGCGCGGCAGTAAATGCCAGGCCGCAGGCCCACGGCAGCCAGGGCAAGGCGCGGGGCCAGCAACCATAGCGCGCCAGCCCGGCCACCAGCGCGTAGATCAAACCGGCCAGCAAGCCAATGTGCTGGCCGGAAATCACCAGCAGGTGCACCGTGCCGGTGTCCTGCAACACCCGCCAATCCTCGGTTGCCAACCCCGAGCCGTCGCCCAGCACCAAGGCTGCCAGCCCCGCCTCGCGGCCCTGAGCATCCACCGCCAGCAGGCGCTGGCGGACGCTGTCACGCCAGGCATGGCGAGCCGGCGCCAGGCGTTGGCCATCTTTCACCGAGCCGGTGGCACCGATGCGCTGGGCCAGCAGCCAGGCCTCGTAGTCAAACCCCTGGAAATTGAGCAGGCCCGCCGGCCGCTTGAGCGTGACCGCCAGACGCCAGCGCTCGCCGCTGTTAACCTGCGGGCCGTTATGCCAGGACAGGCGGATACGCTTGGGCAGCCGGCCCTTGCGTGACCGGCTGTCGGTCAGTTCGAAGCGCACGCCGGTGCTGGTGTTTTGCGGCAACCCGATGACGCGCCCCTCAACCCAGCGAGTCTGACCGTCCAGAGCCGGCCTTAATCGGTCGTCCAACGCCCATTGCGCGCTCATGCACGCCCAGCTCACGCCCAACAGCAAAAACGCCAGCGGATAGGTACGAAACGGCAGCAACATCAAGGCCACTACCAACATGGCCAGCAGCCACGCGGTGGCGGGCAATGCGGGTAAAAATCGCAGCGACAACAAGCCCATTCCGAACGCGAACATCCCTGTTCTCATGAATCATCCTTTTCAAGTGATCCACTAGTCTTAGTCGGATACCCCGCGCGGCCTCTGATGTTTTGTCACAAAGTCTGAATTTTCTGTTTATAGAATGCGGGCATACTTACCCCTCGAACTGACCTGGACCCCTTATGCCCCGGCGCTTATTCAAACGGTACATGCCCGACCCCACGAGTATCCGGGAACACAAGTCCTTACGATTTCTCGGCACGTTGTTGCATGACCCCAACCTCTGGCACCTGAACCGCCATTCCGTCGCCCGCGCCATGGCAGTGGGCCTGTTCGCGGCGTTTATCCCGATTCCGTTGCAGATGTTATTGGCGGCGGTGCTAGCGATCGCTGTGCGCGGGAATATGCCGATTGCCGTGAGCCTGGTGTGGCTGACCAACCCGATCACCATGCCGGTGGTGTTCTTCTGCACCTACCTGACCGGCGCCTGGCTGATGAACACGCCGCCGCGCAGCCTGCCCGACAACCTGACCTGGGAGTGGATCAGCAGCCAACTGGGCACACTGTGGCAGCCGTTCCTGTTGGGTTCCGTGGTGTGCGGGCTGGTGCTGGCCGCGCTGGCCTACTGCCTGACGATGGGTTACTGGCGCTGGTGGGTCGCGCACCAGTGGAAGAAGCGCAAACAACGACGCACCTGACAGCTAGCGCGCTGGCAGCCGCAGGTGCACGCACAAACCTTGCGCGCTGTTCTGAGCCCACAACGTCCCACCC
>NZ_VBVZ01000206.1 GCF_005863185.1 Pseudomonas edaphica | reverse complement strand
CTTTTAAAGAAAGTGATGCCTGGCTTGGCTCATAAGTCGCGTGCCAGAATTTTCCTTCGCTTTCCAACACCAACTCATTGTGCAGACCGTCAGCCGCCACAACAAAAAAGCCCTTGAGCACGACCTGCTCACCGGACTTCAACACGATGACCAAATCGTCGCCAGCCCGGGAAGCAGACTTCAGCGTTTCAGGATTCAACGAAATCTTTACGATACTGGGGCTGCCAACGGTGGTGGAATTACCCGTTGCCTGCTCTACCAGTTTTCCAGATTTGATATCTATCAAACTAACCTGCGCCATACGTGCTTTCGCTCCAAATATGAGAAATCCGACTGAGCGCCCTTCAAACAACGTCGAGGGCTAGTCAGCCAAACCAATAACGTCCGGTCACACATGCGGTGTTCGGACATTTACCGGCGCACATACTCGTGAGAACTTTCCCGTCGTTCTGTAGGACATTTCCCAGAAACATCGAGACTGACTCGGGCAGGCGCTTCACAAAAAAGGAGTGAAAATCCATGACGATTGTTGACGAGCCAGCCACCACTGGCCCGTTTTCTTGACGTGACTATCGAGCGGAACTGATCATTTGGGAAGCCTCCCAACCTCCGCCTAGCGCCTTGTATAGCTGGACTTGGCTGTCCAGTTTGAGCAGTTGATCACTCAACAGCCTTTGCTCGGCCGTGAACAACAGTCGCTGGGCATCGAGGAGGGTCAAATGGCTGTCAACACCTGTTTCGTAGCGCTGCTGCGCCAAATCGAAATAGACGCGACTGTCCATCACCAGATCACGCTGGGCTTGCAACTGCTTGCCGAAGGTGCCTTGAGCTGCCAAGCCATCGGCCACCTCGCGAAACGCGGTCTGGATGCTCTTTTCGTATTGGGCAACGCTGATGTCTTTCTGGATTTCGGCGTAATCCAGGCTGGCGCGCAGTCGCCCGCCATTGAAAATCGGCACGCTGATCTGCGGTGCAAAGCTCCAGCTGCCTTGGCCGCCATTGAGCAGGTCACCCAACTCACTGCTGGCAGAGCCGGCCGTCGCAGTTAAGCGAATCGAGGGAAAGAACGCAGCCCGAGCCGCACCGATGTTGGCATTTGCGGCCGACAACAGATGCTCGGCCTGCAAGATATCCGGACGATGATGCAACAATTCGGACGGCAACCCCACGGGGATGTCCGCCAGGACGGCGCCCTCCAGCGGCGTACCTTGGGGCAAGTCATCAGGGATTTTTGCGCCCAGCAGAAGCCGCAGGGCATTGACGTCCTGGGCAACTTGCCGGGTGTACTGGAGCATTTGTGCCTTGGCGGTATCGACCTGAGTACGCGCCTGGCGCACATCCAACTCTGAAGAGGTCCCTGCCTGATGTGCCTGGCTGGTCAGCGCCAGGCTCGCGCTGTAGCTGTTCAAGGTTCTAGTGGTCAGCTCAAGCAACGCCTGGTCGGTACGCCACGTCAGATACGCACTCGCCACATCGGCGATCAAGCCGATACGGATACTGTTCTGCGCCTGTGCGGTGGCCAGGTAATTTTCCAGGGCCGCCGCGTTGAGGCTACTGACGCGTCCAAATACATCCAGCTCATAAGAGGTAATGCCGACATTCAGCCCATATTGACTCTGGATACCGGCGCTCCCCGTACTCGACAGATCAGCCGGCAACCGCTGCCGATTGCCGCTGCCATTCACATCCACAGAGGGAAACAGTGCCGAGCGCTGGATCCGGTATTGCGCACGATAAGCCTGGACATTCAGGGCCGCGACCCGCAGGTCACGATTGTTCTCCAGGGCCACGGCAATCATCCGTCGCAGCCCGTCATCGCGGAAAAAGTCATTCCACAGTACCCGGGGTGCATTGGCCTCGATCAAACCAGGCTGGGCATAGGCAGCGCCTTGCGGCCAGGTGTTCTCGGCAGGCACCTGCAGCCAGGATTTTTTCGGAATCAGACTGCACCCCGGTACGCCAATTCCGATGCACACACAGAGCGTCAACGTTTTAAGCCTCATGCTTGCTCTCCCGACAGGGCGTTATCCGGTTGTTTCTTTTTGCTCAACAGGCCGGTGACGAACGTGTAGAACAAGGGCACGAAAAAGATCGCCAGGAAGGTCGCCGCGAGCGTACCGCCCACCACGCCGGTGCCGATGGAGTGCTGGCTGCCGCTGCTCGCGCCGACAGCCCGGGCCAAGGGCAACACGCCCATAATGAATGCAATCGAGGTCATGATGATGGGCCGCAAACGCAGGCGCGCAGCCTCCACGGCGGCTTCGACCAGCGTGCGTCCCTGGTGCTCGTAAAGGTCTTTGGCAAACTCCACGATCAAGATCGCGTTCTTCGCCGCCAAGCCCATGGTGGTGAGCATCCCGACCTGAAAGAACACGTCATTGGATAGCCCGCGCAGCAAGGTCGCACAGACAGCCCCGAGAATACCCAGCGGCACCACCAACAGCACCGACACCGGAATCGTCCAGCTCTCATACAGCGCGGCCAGGCACAGGAACACTATCAGCAATGACAGGACATACAGCATTGGCCCCTGCGCACCCGCGTGCCGCTCCTCATAGGACAAACCGGTGTAGGACATACCGATGCCAGGCGGCAACTGCGCCGCGATGCGTTCAACCGCTGCCATGGCATCACCGGTGCTGTAGCCAGGGGCCGGTGTACCCAGGAGTTCGATGGCAGAGATACCCCCGTAGCGCTCCAGCTTCGGCGAACCATACACCCACTTGCCCGTGGCGAACGCCGAAAACGGCACCATTTCGCCCTGTGCGTTGCGTACGTACCACTTGTCGAAGTCTTCAGGCGCGATGCGTGAGTCCTGGTCGCCCTGCACATACACCCGCTTGACACGACCGCCGTCGATGAAGTCATTGACATAGGCCGAGCCCCAGGCGACCGACATCGTCTGGTTGATGTCGGCGATGGACACCTGCAGCGCCCGCGCCTGCTCATCATTGATGATGACCTGGTACTGCGCTTCATCATCCAGGCCGTTAGGCCGGGTCAGCATCAACGTCGGATCTTGTGCCGCCAACCCCAGGAACTGATTACGGGCAGCCATCAGGCCGGCATGACCGACATTGCCGTTGTCCTGCAGGAACACGTTGAACCCGGTCGAGTTACCCATCTCCAGAATCGCAGGTGGCACCAGGGCAATCACGTTGGCGTCTTTGATCGAGCCAAACTTCGCGTTCAAGCGCTTGGCGATAGCAAACACCGATAGGTCAGGCGATGTACGCTCGGCAAACGGCCGCAAGGCCACGAACACGATCCCGCTGCTCTGGCCGCGACCGGCAAAGTTGAAACCGTTCACGGTGAAGGCCGATGAAATGCCGACGCCTTCATCTTCCAACAGGAATTTACGCACCTGCCCCAAGACGTCTTCGGTCCGTTCTGCGCTGGCGTTCTGTGGCAGTTGCACCTGAACCGCCATGATGCCCTGGTCTTCGTCAGGCAAAAATGCCATTGGGATCTTGGTAAACAGCAACCCGGCTCCCACGGTCAATAACAGGTAAATACCCATGAAGCGCCAGCGCCGCGTGAGGATGCCTTTGACGCTGCGCTCATAGCGCAGCGTGTTTTTTTCGAACGTGCGGTTGAACCAGCCAAAGAAGCCTTTTTTCTCGTGCGCGCCGGCTTTGTGCGGCTTGAGCAAGGTGGCACACAGCGCAGGGGTAAATATCAGGGCAACCAGCACCGAAAAGCTCATCGCGGCGATGATGGTGATCGAGAATTGCCGATAGATCACACCCGCAGAGCCGCTGAAGAACGCCATCGGCATGAACACCGCCGAAATCACCAGGCCGATACCCACCAGGGCTCCGGAAATCTGGTCCATGGATTTGCGTGTCGCCTCTTTAGGCGACAACCCCTCCTCGGCCATGATCCGCTCGACGTTCTCCACCACCACGATGGCGTCGTCCACCAGCAGACCAATGGCCAGCACCATGGCAAACATGGTCATCACGTTGATGGTGAAACCAAAGGCGAACAACACGCCGAACGTGGCCAGCAGCACCACCGGTACCGCCAACGAAGGAATCAGCGTGGCCCGAACGTTCTGCAAGAACAGGAACATCACCAGAAACACCAGCACGATCGCTTCAAACAGGGTGTAGATCACCGACTTGATCGAGGCTGCCACCACGGGCGAGGTGTCGTAGGGGAATACAATCTCGACCCCTTCCGGCAGGTAAGGCTTGAGCTCATCCGCGGTTTTCTTGACCGCCGCGACCGCATCCAACAGGTTGGCACCGGTGGCAAGGCGCAACGCAAGCCCCGACGCAGGCTTACCGTTGAACTGGCTGGAAATGGAAAAGTTTTCCGCTTGAAGCCCCACTTCGGCCACATCTTTGATACGCACCTGCGAGCCGTCGGGATTGACCTTGAGCAGGATCTCGCGGAACTCGTCCACGGTGGTCATGCGCGTCTTGCCAATGATCGTAGCCGACAGCTCAATACCTTTACGCGCTGGCAAACCACCGAGCATCCCGGATGACACCTGGACGTTCTGCGCCGAAATCGCGCTCATGACGTCCTGGGGCACCAACTGATAGCTGTTCAACTTGCCTGGGTCGAGCCAGATACGCATGGCGTTCTGTGAACCCAAGACTAAAAAGTCACCGACCCCCTTGGTCCGTGAAATAGGGTCCTGGAGATTGGCGACAATCAGGTTGCCCATGTCGAAGTCCGACATTCGGCCATCGGTCGAGACCAGCCCCAGAATCAACATGAAGTTGACCTGATACTTCACCACCCGAATGCCTTGGCGCTGGACTTCTTCGGGCAACATGGGAGTAGCCAGTTGCAGCTTGTTCTGCACCTGCACCTGTGCGATGTCCGGGTCGGTACCCTGATCGAAGGTGACGATGATCTGCATGCTGCCATCGGTGTTGCTGGATGAGGAGATGTAGCGCAGGCCATCCAAACCATTGAGCTGCTGCTCGATCACCTGCACCACCGTGTCCTGCACGGTCTGTGCCGACGCCCCCGGGTAGGTCACAGTGATCTGCACGGCGGGTGGCGCAATATTCGGGTACTGGTTGACGGGCAGCGAAATTACCGCCAACGCGCCCCCCAACATGAGCATCAAGGCGATAACCCAGGCAAAGATCGGCCTGTCGATAAAGAAACGGGACATGGGTATCAGCTCCCTTCGCCGGTCGTGGCGCTGAAGTCGCTGATCAACTCAACGTTAGTGGCCGGACTGGCCTTGACCTTTGCTCCCGCGCGCAAGCGTTGCACCCCTTCGGTGACCACTTGCTCTCCAGCTTCGATCCCCTTGCCGACCAACCAGGCATTGCCCACGGTGCGCAAGGTTTGCAGCTCACGCAGCTCGACGGTCTCATCCGGCTTGATCACCCAAGCCGTGGCGACGCCCCGGCTGTCGCGAATAATGCCTTGCTGCGGCACCAGTTTGGCCGCCTCGCGCACGCCTTCCTTAAGTTGTGCATGGACGAACATGCCGGGCAGTAATTTACCGTTGGGGTTAGGAAACACAGCGCGCCTAGTCACAGAGCCTGTGCCGGGATCAACGCTGACTTCGGAGAACTTCAACGCACCCGGCAATGGGTATGCACTGCCATCATCCAGGGTCAGGGTGACATGTGCCTGCCCCGCACCCGTGCTCTGCAAGCTGCCAGACTCCAGCGCACGCTCCAGTGCCAACATGCGAGTAATGGGTTGGGTCACATCGACATAGATGGGGTCCAGCTGGTTGACCGTCGCCAGTTCCGTGCCCTGCCCGTTCGTCACCAGTGCACCTTCAGTGATGTTGGAGCGCCCGATCCGCCCGCTGATCGGCGACAGCACCTTGGTGTACTGGACGTTGATGCTGGCGACCTGAACATCGGCCTTGGCCTGCTTCCACGCCGCTTGCGCGTCGTCATGCTGCTGGCGGCTGATGGCTTTGGTTTCCAGCAGGCTCGCGTAGCGTTTGGCCAGGTTTTGCGCGGTGTCCAGGTTGGCCTGCGCGCGGGCCAGGGTGGCCTGATAGGTCGCCGGATCAATCTGGTAGAGCTGCTGCCCTTCCTTGACCTGAGCACCTTCTTCAAACAGACGCTTTTGCAGAATGCCACTGACTTGCGGACGTACCTGCGCAACGCGATAAGCCGAGGTTCGCCCAGGCAGATCAGTGGTCATGACCAAGGACTCGGCCTTGACCGTATAGACCCCAACCTCCACCGGAGCACTGGCGGTCGAAACCTGTTCGGATTGATTACAGCCCACCAGTAACGCGGTGGTGAGCGGAAGAATATGTACAGCACGCGACGGCCATCTGAGCTTCACCAGAAGCACTCCCCAGGAAGATGAAAAAAAAGATATGTGAACCACTATAAGGTTCAGTGTATCACTATACGATTCACCAAAATCAATCTGTACTTTTCAAAAACCCTTGGCGAACGCTCAAACATCACGCAATCACGTGCGCCAAATGTGGTGATCACCAGGACCAGAGGGCGCTATCGGGTAAGATGGGCGTTCGGCAAAAAGGCGAGCGAATACGACATGAGCGACGAGACACTCAAGCAGGAAAAAAATGGTGGCATTCAGGTCATTGCGCGGGCGGCCGCCATCATGCGTGCACTGGGAAACAACCCGAAGGGCTTGAGCCATGCGGCGATTGCGCAAGCCGTCGACCCGCCGCGCTCAACGGTGCAACGGATCATCACCGCCCTGGAAGAAGAACGCCTGGTTGAGTCGATCGGCCCGCAGGGCGGCTTTCGGCTGGGGACCGCACTGGGCTTGCTGATCAACCAGACCCAGACCGACATCATTTCGTCGGTTCAACCCTATCTGATCGAGCTTGGCCAGTTGTTGAACGAGTCGGTTACGTTGTCGTCCTTGATCGGCGACAAGGTGTATGTGATCGATCGAGTGGTGGCTGAACGGGAATTGCGCATTGTCTTTCCAATCGGTATCAACCCCCCCTCATTTGCAACGTCCAGCGGCAAGATACTCCTGGCCGAACTGTCACCTCAGGACCTCGAAGCGATCCTGCCAAAACAGCTGCCGGCGCTGACAAGCACCACGCTGAACAAAAAGGCCCTGCTGGCAGAATTGGAACAGATCCGTGTCAGCGGCATCGCCCAGGAAACGGAAGAGTACATCGAAGGTATTTGCTCCTACGCGACCATCATCCGCACCTACCTGGGCAATTTCTCAATCACTGTCGTGGCACCCGCCTCGCGGGCAAAGGTTCATGCCGAACGTTTTCAGGCCGCGTTGCTCGAGACCAAAGACGCCATAGAACGTGTGATTGGCCGCCAACACGATTGAGCTACAACACCCGACTTGCCAGCCCGGGCTATCACGGCCGAGCGCTTGAAAAGGCGTTCCGATAAGCAACCGGGCTTGTGCCCAGCAGCCGTCGGAAGTGCTCTCGCAACGACGTCGAGGAGCCAAACCCGGTGCGCAGTGCCACCTGCTCCACGGACAAATGGGTGGTTTCCAGGATGTATTGCGCCCGTCGCACCCGCGCCTGTAGTAGCCACTGCAGCGGGGTAACACCCAGTTGTTCGCGGAAGCGGCGGCTCAGCGTTCGGGTGCTGACCGACGCCCTGCCCGCCAGTTGCTCAAGCGTCAAAGGCTGGTCCAGATGCTGCTCAACCCACGCTTGCAGGTGTTGCAGCATCCCGGTTGATTCGGGAGGCTGGTGAACGATGAACTGGGCCTGCCCCCCGGCACGTTCCAACGGCATGACCGCATGGCGCGCCACATCAGCCGCAATCTGAGCGCCATGGTCGCGCCGGATCATGTGCAGGCATAAATCCAGGCCAGCGGATGCACCGGCAGAGGTCAGTACCTGGCCGTTATCGATAAACAGAACGTTGGGGTCGACGGTGACATGTGGATATCGGCTGGCCAACAACGGCGCTGCGGACCAATGCGTGGTGACCCGCAACCCATCCAGCAACCCGCATTCCGCCAGGATGAACGCCCCCGTGCAGATCGAAGCCACCCGGGTGCCGGCTGCGGCGGCGTCACTCAATGCATCCAGCAGGTTGTTTGGCAGAAGTGCGGTGAAATCCAACGCGCCGGGCACAATGATCGTGTCGACATTGGCCAGCTCGCTCAACCCCCACCTCACACGCATGTCAAAGTGCGCGGACTTGATCATGCGCGAGGGGCCGCAGACCAACACCTCATAGACCAGCTCGCCAGTCTCGCGGCGCGCACGCCCAAACGCTTCCAGCGGTATGGTCAGGTCGAACGGCACCACGCCGTCGAAAGCAAGTACAGCGATTTTATGCGCAGTAACGGGATTTGACATCTGGCTGTCCGACTTGGCTCGAATCCTTCGGTAATTGGCATTTTAGCCAATTGGCTCGGCACTGCAAGGTCGCCATACTCGACCGTCTGCCCTTCATAGATACCCATCCCGATGACCGACTTACCTGTCCGCCCCTCTGATTCGCTACGGCCATTGCGGTATGCCGCCTGCGTAGAAGGCAGCAGCCTGCTCATCCTGCTGACCGTCGCCGTGCCGCTCAAACATTTCTTTGGGTACCCGGCGGCAGTGCAAGTCGTCGGTCCATTGCATGGCTTGGCATTCTTGACTTACTGCTGGCTGGCGATCAGCGTCGCCGCCAGCGAAAAATGGAAACCCACCAAACTGCTGGGCGCCCTTGCATTGGCCTTTATTCCGCTCGGTGGCTTTTTTGCGGCGCGGTTTCTATGGCGGCGCATTGACCAACTCCAACTTGAGCAAAGCCCTAGGGCCTGTTGACGTTTCACATGCCGGCCTAATAGCTCGGAGCGTCTGCCGTTGAAATAGCATCACCATAATGGTGACGCGCTTCTCGGTACTCAGGTGGTTGTATTGGGTAGACATGGCAACCCATTACATCAAGTGCTGCACTTGCTCCTTGAGACCGCCGATTACTCAGTCCGAAATGTTGGTCACTTGGATGGTCTGGTCGTCAGCAGTCTGCGCGCTGCTTTTCTTTTCTCGACGATCGTTTATCCATCTGCCTACCTGGGCCGGGAAGTCAGTTGGAGATTTTCGTCCGACCTTTCTTGCAAGATCAAGAATGGTTTGTTGGGCGAGAGCTTCTTCCATGCGTTTCTGTGCCGTCATCATCGCCGCGTGAACCGAGCAATGGCCGTCTAGCGCCCAGGCAGGCGGAGAGCCTTCGAACAGGGCACAACGGCCGCGAATCTCTCGGCAATCAAAAATGAGCTTCTGACCGTCGATGGCGTTGACGATATCAAGAATGCTGATTTCGTCAGAAGGCCTCGACAGCTTGAACCCTCCGCGCACGCCTTCCGTTGCTACGACCAGTTTGGACTTAGCCAGCTTGGTGAAAATCTTCGCCAGGTAATCCAGAGGTACGCCTTGCAATTCTGCAAGATCACGCACGCTCGCCTCACGGCTTTCGCCGCCATCGCCCACCAAAAAAATCAGGCAATGAATGCCGTACTCAACGCCCGCGCTGTAAAGAGACATTTAGATCTCCGACCTAATTAGTCGCATATATTAGCAGCGATCAGTGAGGGGGACAACGATCCTCGCACGCTGTGACATGGGACTTTCTACCTTTAAAAATCACTTACACGCCTAATTTTGTGGTGAAAATATTCTATTGAGTAGCCATTGCTCAAAAATTTTCTTCAGAAATTCGCTCGGATGGCTCATGAAAAATATCTTGCCATTGAAAACTACGACTAATATAGTCGTTGTTTCCAGAGCTTCTACGGTGGCTGTTTTCCAAGATCGCCTTGCTCCGGCTTCACGTCCGCTA
>NZ_VBVZ01000205.1 GCF_005863185.1 Pseudomonas edaphica | reverse complement strand
GCCGCCGACAATCCCCGAGAGCATCGCCAAAAATGTCAGCATCGGCAGCGACACAAGCAGCGCCATTACCCGTGGCAGCACCAACAGTTCCATTGGGTCCAGGCCCAGGGTGCGGATCGCGTCGATTTCTTCGTTAGCCTTCATCGAGCCGATTTGCGCGGTAAAGGCGCTGGCCGTTCGGCCGGCGATCAGGATGGCGGTAAGCAATACGCCGAATTCTCGCAGGAAAGAAAAGGCCACCAGGTCCACGGTAAAAATCGTCGCACCGAAGCTTTTGAGCACGGTGGCGCCGAGGAACGCCACCACGGCGCCCACCAGAAAGGTCAGCAACGCGACGATGGGCGCAGCGTCGAGGCCGGTTTGTTCGATATGCGCGACCATCGGTGTGATGCGCCAGCGCTTGGGGCGTAAAACGCCACGGGCGAAGGTTTCGAGGATCAGGCCGATAAAGCCCAGCAGTTTCATGCCGTCCTGCCATACCGTGTCGACAGCTCGACCGATACGCGCCAGCACTTGGATACCGGCGGCTTCTTCCGGCTCTTTGTCGGGTACGCAGAAATCGTTCAGGGAGCGGTAGACGGTTTTGAGCAGTGCCCGGTCGGCGGTAGACAAGCTGCAATCGGTCTGCTCGGCGGAATGCTCGATGCGCTCCGGGCCCAGCAACTCGACCAGCAGCGAGGCACCCGCGGTATCCAGGGCGCCGAGGCCATTGAGGTCGATGCGTGCACCGGCGTCGTATTGGCCGTCGAGCTTGTCGCTCAGCTTTTTAAGATTGGCGTAGTGGGCAAGCGTCCAGTCCCCCGTAATCCTGAGCAACGGGGGAACGCTGGAGGTGTCGAGGTGGGCTGCGCCGGCCGTGGTACGAGTGGTCATAAGCTCCGAGCTTGTTTGGCTATCCACAATTGCTACGTAATAGCACGATACGGCCTACTTTGGGTTGTCCGTTTGTGCTGGGTCAGTGACTTTAAAACGCAGCACGCCGATGACTTGCCCATCCTCCGTCAACACCTGCACCTGCCAGCGCCCGACCGCGTCGGCCGGGAAGTTCTGCTTGTGGGTCCAGGCGCGATAGCCTTCCTTGCGTCCGCCATGGATATCCAGGGCGATGCGGTCGACCTCTTGGCCGTTGAATTTCCACACATGGTAAATCCGCTCATCCAGCCCGCGTGGCGCGTTGATCGCGGTGTAAGCGTACAGCCCGCCGCTGCGCAGTTGCGCGGCGGTGACTTCCTTGAGGTCATCGCCCGGTGTGCGGTCTTGCAGCTGGGTGCTGATCGCCACTTCGGTCATCCACAATGTGGCCGGCGGCACCCAGCTGCGCAGGAACCAACCGGCGCAGCCGATGGCGGCCGTCACCCCGAGCAGCATCGCCCAGCCTTTGACGCTGCGCAGCGGCAGGCTCGCGGCCAGGCTCGGGATCGACAGCGCCATGGCCACGCCGAGCGCCAATTTGTAACTCTCGGCGGTAGTCAGGTGCATGATGATGGGCAGTGCGGTGAGCAGTGCCGCGAACAAGGTCAGGGTGTGCAGCGCCAGGAACAGCGAGCGCTTGGGTGCCAGCCACTTGTAGTACAGCGGGTCGGTGATCGACACCAGCGCCGCCGCGCCGAGCAGGCCAGTGAATACGGATTGGCCGCTGTTCCAGGCGGTGGTGACGAAAAAGAACGGCAATACGAAGAACAGGCTTTCCTGGTGGATCATCTGGGTCGCGTAGCGCAGCAGCGGCTCGGGGATTTCGCGCTTGAAGACTTTGGCGAACAGCTGGGTAAAGCTGTTTTCCAGCATCAGCCACAGCCAGCTCACCAGCATGATCACCGCGATCCAGCTGGCCATGCCCTGCTGGCGGTCCACCAGGATGAAGCTGCACACACCGGATATGAAACCGCCGAGTGCGATCACCCCTGGATAGCGCTTGATCAGTTCGATAATGCGCTGGATAAGGGGCGGTAGATTTGGCATTGGCGATTCACAATTGGTGTAGGAAAAATCCCAGACAGAATAACGTCTTAGCCCTGTGTTCGGTGCCTCATTACGTGATCCGTTTGCGATAAAGGCGCACGCCGATCAACACACTGGCGATCAGCACGAGTACACCGGCACCGATCCAGCTCAGGGCGTCATAGCTCAGCAAGGGTTTTTCGATGCGCCAGTAGCCCTTCTGGTTAAACACCTCGCGCATGGCCTGGTTGGTTTGCGCCAGGTTGACGGCCTTGATGCGCATGGCCGGGTCGCTGATATGGCCATCGGCATAGTCGCCGGCAGCGCTCCAGTAATAGTCGGCCAGCGCGCTGTTACCCTGCACCGCCCAGGCTTGGCGCGCGATGGCAGCTTGCTGCAGGCGGGCGAATACCGCTGGGTCGAGGCCGTCCTTGAGCAGTTGTGCCGTGAGGTTCTGCAACACCTGTTCAGCCTCAGGGAGTTTGTCGCGCTCAAGGTCGGCATTCAGGCTGAGGAAGCCGACGCCGCCGAGCACTTCGCGCTCACTCCATGGGCCGTAGGACAAACCGTGCTTGAGGCGCAGCTGACGGTACAGCGCCCAGTCGAGGTAGTCCTTGAGCAAATCGTAGGTTTCATCGTGTTGGTCGTCCAAAACCGGTTCGGGGAACAGCCAGTGCAGTTTGGCGCTGTCACCAACCCAGCCGTGGATAAGGTCGCGATGGCTGGCGGCGGTGTGCTGGATTTCCGGCAGCGGCCGGTGCTCGGTGGGTTCGACCGGATCAAGTTGACCATAAGTGCGCTCCAGGTACGCCGGAAGCAGTTTGTCGAGGTCGCCGACGATAATCAGGGTCATGTTGTTGGGCGCGTACCAATGTGTGCGCAGGGTTTGCAATTGATCACGGGTCAGTTGGCTGACTTCGGCACGTTCGGCGCATTTGAGCCCCAGTTCGACGGCCAATTGGTTGCTGGCGGTGTGACCCAGGTCCTGGCGGTCGAGCAAGCGTTGCAGGTGCGAGTAATGGCCGCCGTCTTCGCGCTCGACCACTTTTTTGGCGGCATTGATGTTCGCGTCGGTCAGTTCGGTGCGGGTGAGGATCGCCAGTAACAGGTCCAGCACCTTGCGCTGGTTTTGCGCGGGTGCCTCGATCACAAAGGTGGTATCGGCATTGCTGGTGTAGGCGTTCCATTCGCCGCCGAGGGCTTGCATGCGGTCCTCAAGGTCGCCTTCACCACCGCCGTCGATGCCGCTGAACAGCAAGTGTTCGAGCAAGTGCGGCAGTTCTTTTTCGTCGCAGGGAAAGTCATCCAGGCCTACGCCGACCACCAGGCGGATCGCCACGTGCCCACGCTCGGTGCCCGGCTTGAGCAGCAATTGCAGGCCGTTGGGCAAGGTGTAGCCTTCGACTTGCAGGCGGTCGAAGGCAAAGGTGTGTGCCGAGCCCATGAGCAGGCAGGCAAGTAACAGGCGACGCATAACAAGCTTCCTGGCGGGTGAGGTCCATTGTTAACTGACTTCACGGGCCATCGTATGTTCAGGGCGAATGAGTGATGTCGGCAATATCTTCGGCGGAGAGTGCGCCGGTGTCTGAGGTTTCCAACACTACATAAGCACTGCTGCAAAACAACGAGTTCAGGCGTTTCATGTCGGCAATCAGCTCCAGGTGCAGGGAACTGGTCTCCATGCTCTGTACGATTTTACGCTGCAGACGGCTGACGTGGGCGTGGGCCAGGCGGCGCTCCTGGGCGCGGAAACGGCGCTTTTCACGCAGCAGTTGGCGGGCGCTTTCGGGGTCGGCGCTGAGAAACACCGACAGGCCCAAGCGCAGGTTGGCAATCAACTGGCTGTGCAGGCCGGTGAGTTCTTCCAGGCCGACTTCGGAGAACTGTCGGCGCTGTGAGGTTTTCTGCTGCTGGACTTTGCGCAGCATACGTTCGATCAGGTCGCCGGCCAGCTTGAGGTTGATCGACAGCTCGATGATCTCCGCCCAGCGGCGGCTGTCCTGTTCACTGAGGTCTTCGCGGGGCATTTGCGCCAGGTAAAGCTTGATCGCGCTGTAGAGGGCCTCGACGTCATCGCTGAGGCTGCGCATTTCCTGGGTAATGGCGGTTTGCTTGCCACGCAGTACTTCGAGCATGGCGGTGAGCATGTTGTCGATCAGGTCGCCCAGGCGCAGGGTCTCGCGGGCGGCGTTGGCCAGCGCCAGGCTTGGGGTGGCGAGCGAGGCCAGGTCCAGGTGACGTGGCCTGGCTTTGCCGTTGGTCTCCTGTTGTTCCGGCAGCAACCAGGCGCACAGGCGCGCCATTGGCCCGATGGTGGGCAGCAGGATCAGGCAGCGCGTGGTGTTGTAGAGCACATGGAAGGTGATGACCATGCCTTGGGCGCTGTAGTCCAAACCATCCATCCAGCGTACGAGAGGGTCGAGCACCGGAATAATCAGCAACAGGCCGATCAGTTTGTACAACAAGCTGCCCAGCGCGACCTGGCGGCCGGCAGCGTTCTGCATGTTGGTGCTGAGGAAGGCCAGCACACCACTGCCGATGTTGGCGCCGATCACCAGGCCGATGGCCACGTGCAAGCCGATCACACCGGCACCGGCGAGGGTGGCGGTCAGCAGTACGGCGGCCAGGCTGGAGTAGGAAATCATCGCAAACAGCGCGCCGACCAAGGCATCCAGCAGAATATCGCCGGTCAGCGAGGCGAAGATTACTTTGACGCCTTGGGCATGGGTAATCGGCCCGGCGGCTTCGACGATCAGTTGCAGGGCCAGAATGATCAGGCCCAGGCCGATACCGACGCGGCCCATCTGCCCCGCCCGCGTCTGTTTACGCGAGAGGAAGAAAATCACCCCAAGAAAAATCAGCAGTGGCGACAGCCAGGACAGGTCGAAAGTCAGTACCCGCGCCATCAACGCCGTGCCGACGTCGGCACCGAGCATGGTCGCCAGCGCCGGCATAAGGCCCATCAAGCCCTGGCCGACAAACGACGTCACCAGCATCGCCGTGGCGTTGCTGCTCTGCACCATGGCCGTCACCAGGATACCGGCGATAAACGCCAGCCAGCGCTTGGACATGTTCTGCCCGATGACTTGGCGCAAGTTGGAACCGTAGACCCGCAAGATGCCGGTACGGACGATGTGCGTGCCCCAGATAAGCAGGGTCACGGCGGAAAGCAGATTGAGCAAGGTCAGCATGCTCGGCCCCCCGTGTGGGTGTGCTCCAGAAAGAGCAAATGAGAATTGCCGCGTGCCGTTCTACGTCTTGTACTTAAGCTGTAGTTGGCGAATGGGCTCTGCGCCAGCATCGCATAGCTAAAGTGGGGATTGAAACAAAACTGTCATGAAGATCGTTCCCACGCTCTGCGTGGGAATGCATCCCGTGACGCTCTGCGTCGCTTTGAGGGCGGACGCGGAGCGTCCTGAGGCGGCATTCCCACGCGGAGCGTGGGAACGATCAACAACGATCAACAGCAGCGGGTCAGGTTTATTGACCCGGAATGTCCTTGCGCAGTTTCACAGGATCCTGCTGTTTCTTCTTTTTCGCGATGGCGGTGCGCATCTTGATGTTCACCGCTTCTACTGCCAGCGAGAACGCCATGGCGAAGTAGACGTAGCCTTTTGGCACATGCACGTCGAAGGATTCGGCAATCAGCACCGTACCCACCACCAGCAGGAACGACAGCGCCAGCATCTTCAGCGACGGGTGCTTGTCGATGAATTCGCTGATGGTGCCCGCAGCCAGCATCATCACCAGTACGGCTACCACGATCGCAGCGACCATGACCGGCACATGGGAAACCATGCCGACAGCCGTGATAACCGAGTCCAGGGAGAACACGATGTCGATGATCGCGATCTGGATGATGGTGTAGATGAACTTGCCACCCTTGCCGCCCGGCTCGTCGTGGGTTTCGTCTTCACCTTCGAGGGCGTGGTACATCTCTTGGGAGCTTTTCCACAGCAGGAACAGGCCACCGAAGAACAGGATCAGGTCGCGACCGGAGATGCCCTGGCCGAAGACCACGAACAGGTCGGCGGTGAGTTGCATGACCCAGGTGATCGACAGCAGCAACAGGATTCGCGTGACCATGGCCAGGGCCAGGCCGAAGATCCGGGTGCGCGCCTGCATATGCTTGGGCATGCGGCTGACCAGGATCGAAATCATGATGATGTTATCGATGCCCAGGACGATCTCGAGGGCCGTCAGGGTGAAGAAGGCAATCCAGATTTCCGGATTGGTCAGCCATTCCATGTGTATTCCTTTGAGCAAATGTGAAACCGCGCAAGCTGCAGCGCCGCGCGGTCAAGTCGTTACGATTATAGAGTGCTGAACAGCGGAAAAATCCCCATCAGCAAAGCGGCGAACATTATGCACAGGCACACCAGCACTGCCCACTTGAGGGTAAAGCGTTGGTGATCGCCAAACTCGATCCCGGCCAGGGCCACCAGCAGGTAAGTCGATGGTACCAGCGGGCTGAGCAAATGTACGGGTTGGCCAACGATGGACGCACGGGCCATTTCCACAGCGGTGATACCGTAATGGCTGGCCGCTTCGGCGAGCACAGGCAGTACGCCGTAGTAGAACGCGTCGTTGGACATGAAGAACGTGAACGGCATGCTTACCAGCGCGGTGATCACTGCGAGGTACGGGCCCAGCGCTTCCGGGATAACCGCCAGCAAGCTCTTGGACATGGCATCAACCATGCCGGTACCGGACAGAATGCCGGTGAAGATGCCCGCGGCGAAGATGAGCCCGACGACTGCCAGCACGCTGCCGGCGTGGGCGGCGACGCGGTCTTTCTGCTGTTGCAGGCACGGGTAGTTGACGATCATCGCGATACTGAACGCCACCATGAACAGCACTGGCAGCGGCAACAGGCCGGCAATCAGGGTGCACATCAGTGCGAAGGTCAGTGCGCCGTTGAACCAGATCAGCTTGGGGCGACGGGCGTCAGGGAATTGCGACACGCTGATCTCGCTGTGATCGATCTCGTCGCCCTGCAGGTGCAGTTCACCCAGGCGGGCACGTTCGCGTTTGCCGTACATATAGGCAATCACCAGGATCGCCACGACGCCGACAGCCATGGCCGGGATCATCGGTACGAAGATGTCCGACGGGTCTACATGCAAAGCACTCGCGGCGCGGGCAGTCGGGCCGCCCCACGGCGTCATGTTCATCACGCCGCCGGCGAGGATGATCAGGCCGGCCATGATCCGCGGGCTCATGCCGATGCGCTGGTACAGCGGCAGCATGGCGGCCACGCAGATCATGTAAGTGGTGGCGCCGTCACCGTCCAGGGACACCACCAGGGCCAGTACGGCGGTGCCGACCGAGACTTTCAGCGGGTCGCCCTTGACCATCTTGAGGATCTTGCGCACGGCCGGGTCGAACAGGCCGGAGTCGATCATCAGGGCAAAGTAGAGAATGGCGAACATCAGCATTACGCCGGTCGGCGCAAGCTTGGTGATGCCCGCAAGCATCATCGGGCCGATCTCGGGGGCAAAACCACCAAACAGGGCGAACAGGATTGGCACAATGATCAAGGCAATCAGCGCGGACAGGCGCTTGGTCATGATCAGGTACATGAACGTGATGACCATGGCGAAGCCAAGGAAAGTCAGCATAGGAATACTCCGGGCGTAGCGCGGCTAGGGAATGGCGAACCGGGTTGGGGTCAGCGCAGTACGAAAGGCACGTAGCGTACGAGTGGAGTTGGAGCGAACAGGCGGGTAGTAGCGGACATCAGGAATCACCATTGTTGTTGTTTACAGCCGGTCTGTTGCCGGCAGTGGGGGCGATCCTAGACGGGGAAGCTTTCAGCCAGCTTTCGCTGTGCAAGTCAGATGATGGAAGGTTTGTAGGAGTTTTCTTTAAGGTGACTCAGGGCAGCTCCAAACCGCCTGAGGCTTTGTGCAAGGCGCGCAGGTGCTCGCCCATCTGCTTGAGGTTGGCTTCGCAGGCGGCAATCTCGTCGGCGCGTGAAGGGTCCAGCAGCGCCCTCACCTCTTTATCCAGATCGCCGGTCAACGATTGCAGTTGCTTCTGGCGCTCGGCGCTTTCCGATTCCAGGCGTTTGGCTTCCGAAGGTTGCGGCAGGCCGTAGCCGCCGCTGTCGAGCAATTCCGCCGGGCGGCTTAGAAAACCGCTGTTGGCGAGGATCTGTTGCAGTGTGTTGTTGGCTTTTTCCATGCCGCCGTTTTTCAGCTCACGGGCATTGAGGTAGCGCTGCTTGACTTCGTCCTGGGCCAGCATCAGTTGTTTGCGATAGCTGGCTTGTTCCAGCAGCAGCAGCGCGGCGCTGGTGCGCAGGTCGGCCTGGATGAACCACTGGCGGCGTTCTGCGGCACTGAGGGCGAGCCAGTCTTCGACTTGGGTCTGCTTGATCGGCAGGTGTTTGCGCAGCACGTCGAACATCGCCTGGTAGCGCTCGCGGAACGAGTCGAAGTGATAACCCAGGCGCAAGGCTTCGCGCTTGTCGTCTAGCACACTGGTATCAGCCAGGCCGCGGGCACTGAGCACCTCGAGCAAGCCGTTGGGGGTGATGTTGTCCAGGCCGGTCAGTTGCGGGTTGGCGCTGCCGCTGCGTAGCAGCTTGAGGCTCTCCACCGCGCAGTTGTTGGAGATAAAAAAGTAATTGCCGTCGTAGCTCCAGTGCATCTCGGCGGCATGTTCGACGGTGTCGTTGATCTCTTGGCGGGTGAGCTTGAGCGGCACCGAGGCCAGGCCGCGCAGTTCAGTCTTGGTGTATTCGTCGATCACCTGCGCCAACGGCAGCACAAACAGCCGTGACGGGTACTTGCCCACCAGCCCATCCCAGCTCGAGAGCTGTACGTCACCGACGAAAGCGCGGTAAGACAACACCAAGTGCTGGTCCAGGTCCAATCGGCAATCCGGACCACGCGGGCGGCCGGGTGCGCAGATCACCAGGCGCAACATGCTGTGGCCCCAGCGGCTCACCAGATTTTGGTTGGCCTCGGCCAGCAAGTAGTCGATTTCATACACGCGCTCCGGGTCGATCTGGCCCAACGGCGTTTTGGCGAAGTCGTTACCGGCGTTCAGGAACGCGTAGGTCTTGGCGCAGGTGTCTTGTTCGGGCGGTGCCCAGCCGAAGTGTTCCTTGTAATAGCGAAACAGCGCGGGGCGACGGCAGGCATAGCTCGGGTCAAGTAGGAAATACTCCATATTGACCGCCACGAACTCCAGCGGGCTGGTGGTTTCGTAGATATCGGGGCTGCGGGCGACCTGGTGGTTGTGTTGCTCGCGCTCGCCGCGACGGCCCACGTATTGGGGCCAGCCGGCAATGTCCAGCAGGCGCGGGTCGTCACTCAGGGTGAAACGACGGTCGTTCTGGCCACGGCATTGATCGGGCAGGCCGATCAGGCCGGTGATGTTGTTCTGGCGGCTGCAGCGTTGGATCAGGCGGCGCTCGTCTGTGGACCACAAGCGCGCACGGTCATAGATGTGGGTCAGCTCATGCAGCACGGTGGCGAGCATTTCGCGGCGCACAGTGCCATGGGGGCGATTGGTCTTCTGGGTGGCGGCGCTGCCGTCGGTGAGGCTGGCGAGCAGGTTGCTGTTGAGGTCCAGTTCGGACACCAGAGAAGCCTGGCCATAGGCGTTTTCAGGCATCTTGTCGGTCCAGCCGACATCAATACGCCGGTCCAACTGCTCGATAAAGCGCGGCGGCAGAGCGCGCATCGCTTCGTCGAGCAACGCCTGGCTTGCCTGCTGTTCGGCCGGGCTCAAGCCATCGGTCTTGAGCCGCAGTTGCAGGCTGGCCTGGGCTGCGCCTGCACAGAGCAGCACAGTCC
>NZ_VBVZ01000204.1 GCF_005863185.1 Pseudomonas edaphica | reverse complement strand
GCGGCGAGCATCCCCGCTTCGCTGGACTCCACCAACTGGAACTTGCCGAGGCCGAACTGGTTCTTGGCGATCATCGCCTTGATCTGGGTATTGGCGCCCGAGCCTGGCTCGATGCCGTAGATCTTGCCGCCCAGTTCTTTTTCAAACTTGGCGATATCGGCGAAGGTTTTCAGGCCTTTATCCGCCAGGTAAGTCGGCACCGCTAGGGTGGCGCGCGCATCTTCCAGGCTGGGTTTGTCGAGGACTTTGACTTGCTTGGCGTCCACAAACGGCGTGATGGTCTGGGTCATCAGCGGGTTCCAGTAGCCCAGGAACATATCCAGGCGCTGGTCGCGGATACCGGCGAAGATGATTTGCTGGGAAGCGCTGGTTTGTTTGGTCTTGTAGCCGAGGCCGTCGAGCAACACTTGGGTCATGGCGCTGGTGGCGATTACGTCGGTCCAGTTCACCACGCCCATGCGCACGTTCCGGCAAGACTCTGCGTCGGCCGCGAATACGCTGGTGCTTAAGATGGCGCTGGCGCTGAGTGCAAGCACGCAGCGGCTGATCAGTCGGTTCATGGTGGATCCCTCGGCAGGTCGTTATTGTGGGTGCCGGCGTCTTTGTGCGCCGTGGGATCAAGTTACGCAGCTTGAGGGGAGGCAAAGCGCACGGCGGCGACCAGCTCTTGCACTGCAGCGACCTGTGCTCTTGAATGGCCCGTTGAACTGGCGTATCACAGTGAGCACGCTGCCCGTCCTACGAGAGCGCCACCATGTCCCAGGATTTCTACTTTCTGCTGATGCCGGGTTTCTCGGCCATCGGCTTTATCTCCGCGCTGGAACCGCTGCGCGTGGCCAACCGCTTTCGCGGCGAGTTGTACCGTTGGCACGTGTTGAGTGCCGATGGCGGCGCGGTGTTGGCGAGCAATGGCATGTCGGTGAACGCCGACGCCGCATTGGAGCCGCTGAAAAAAGGCGCGACGCTGATGGTGGTCGCAGGCTTCGAACCCTTGAAGTTCACCACGCCCGCACTTGAACACTGGCTGCGCCGCCTCGACCTCGACGGCGTCACCCTCGGCGCCATCGACACCGGCGCCTGCGTGCTCGCCGAAGCAGGCTTGCTCGACGGCCACCGCTTGACCTTGCACTGGGAAGCCATCGACGCGTTCAAGGAATCTTATCCACAGCTCACCGTGACCCAGGAACTGTTCGAGATTGACCGCCGGCGCATCACCTGCGCCGGTGGCACCGCCTCCATCGACCTGATGCTCGACCTGATCGCCCAGGCCCACGGCCCGGACCTGGCCATCCAGGTGTCCGAGCAATTCGTACTCGGGCGCATCCGCCCGCGCAAGGACCACCAGCGCATGCAGATCGCCACGCGCTATGGCATCAACAACAAGAAGTTGGTGCAGGTGATCGGTGAAATGGAGCAACACACCGAGCCGCCGCTGAGCACCTTGGCGTTGGCCGATGCAATTAAAGTCACCCGGCGTCAGCTGGAACGGCTATTCCGCCTGCACCTGAACGACACGCCAAGTAACTTCTACCTCGGCCTGCGCCTGGAAAAAGCCCGGCAGTTGTTGCGCCAGAGCGACATGAGCGTGCTGGAAGTGAGCATTGCGTGCGGGTTTGAGTCGCCGTCGTACTTCACCCGCAGCTACAGGGCGCGGTTTGCCAAGTGCCCGAGAGAGGATCGGCGACGGGAGGTGGTTTGACCGGCAATTATAGTCAATTATACTCACGACTATAATTTATAGTGCTTCCAATAATTGAGTATAAAACCATGTCCAAGCACAGCGGCTTTGTGTTTCGCCGCCCGACGCTGGCTCGCAGCATTGCTGATGGCTTGGTGGGCGCCGGGATTCAGGATTTCACTTCAGGCCTGTTCCTCGCAGCACCTCGACGTACCGGCAAAAGCACCTTTTTGCGCGAAGACTTGATCCCGGAGTGCCAGTTGCGGGGTTGGCTGACGGTGTATGTCGATCTCTGGGCTGACAAAGAAAAAGACCCCGCGGAGTTGATTGCCAGCGCGATTGCTGCGGCGCTGGTGCCCTATGAAAAGGGCATTCGCAAGCTGGCCAAGAACATTGGAATCGAGAAACTAAGCTTCCTGCGTACCTTGTCCTGGGACTTCAGCAAGCCACAATTGCCGGTTGGCGCGACGCTGACCCAAGCCTTGGAGTTGCTCCACAGCGCAGCCGAAAAGCCCGTCGTGCTGGTGATTGATGAAGCGCAGCACGCACTGACCACCGAGCCTGGTATCAACGCGATGTTCGCGTTGAAAGCTGCCCGGGATCAGCTCAACCAGGGCCGTGACGAGGAGGGCAGTGGCTTGCGCCTGGTATTCACTGGCTCCAATCGCGACAAGCTTGCGCATTTGGTCCTCGGTAAAAGCCAGCCATTCTTCGGCTCCAGCATTACCCCGTTCCCTTTGCTCGGCAAAGAGTTTACCCAGGCCTACACCCTGCACCTCAACGCGCATTTGGCCAAAACCAATCAGTTCAACGCGGCGGACATCGACGAAGCCTTTGAACTGGTCGGCCGGCGCCCGGAGATGCTGCGTACCATCATCGGCGAAGTGGCGCTGGAGTTGGGCGAGGCGAGCAACCTGGGCCAACTGCTGCACAGCCGCGCCGAACTGTTGCGTGCCGGCGTGTGGACCGAATTTGAAAGCGCGTGGAACAACCTCACCATTCCCCAGCGTGCTGTGTTGGAGGTGATGGTGGTGCGTTCGCAGAACAACGAGCCTTTTGCGCCGTTTACCGACAGTACACTCACGGCGGTCAGCAAGGCACTGGAGGACATGGGCAGCGACGTGGTGCCGGGCACCCAGACCATTCAGGCCTGTATCGATGCCTTGCGTGACAAAGAGCTAGTGTGGAAGTCGAGTCGCGGCGGGTATGCCCTGGAAGACAAATCCTTTGGCGATTGGCTGCTGCACAGAAGCCGTACAGCGAATTCAAAGACACCATAAATCAAATGTGGGAGCTGGCTTGCCTGCGATAGCGGTAGATCAGGCAGTACAGCGTTATCTGACAAACCGCCATCGCAGGCAAGCCAGCTCCCACAGGGGATTGGTGGTGTGGCTTACTTTTTTACCAGCGCCGAACACGCCGCCTTGAAGGCCTCATGCTGATACTTGTTCAGCGAGGCCGGCAGGGCAAAATCGTGCTTTTTGTTCTGCGCATTGATGGTCTGCGGCGACAGCAATGCCACCTCAACACCGTCGAGCAACTGAAACACCCCTTCAATCTTGAACGTGGTCGGGCCACCGGCGAATTCGCCTTTCTTGCTGCGTTTTTTGATCGCGATGCGGGTGATGGCGTTTTCTTGCACAAACGCCTTCACTTGGGCGGCGAAGGCTTTGACGTTGGCCGCCTCATCGTCGTCTTCAAGCGCGATTTTCTTGGTGGCCAGGGCCACATGGGTCAGCGCCTGGTTGTCCAGGGAGGCGACAGCGATGATGGCTTCGCTGCCTTTGATTTCGATGCCGCAGATAGTCATGGATAGCCTGGTTTCAGAGAAAAAGTGACGGGATTGTCGCTTATTCCTGCCCGATCGACTCCAAAAACTCCGACCGCTCATCACTCATTCGCGCCAGGCAGTCATTCTGTTGAATCGCGTAGTCCTTGCTGCCATTCACCGCCGGGAAGGTGTCCACCGCGCAATCGGCATCGCGCAGCTTTTCCCATTTCTGCTGGGCATCCTTCAGACGAGCGGTAATGTCGGCCAGTTGCGATTTGTTGCTGCCATAGGTCGAACCCATGCGTTCCAGCAAGCCCTGGTAGTTATCCTTGAGCAATTGCTCGGCGGTGGTTTTGTTATAGGTGGCGCATTCCAGGGTTTGTTTGTCGTTTTCGATGCCATCGCAGGGCGTGCTGTCGGTGTCTTCAGCGGCGTGTACGCCGGTTGCGATGAGTGCCAAAGCCAGGAAAATCGATTTCATTGCGCCGTCTCATATCAGGTGATGAGCAAATTCTGGCTCAAGCGTGGGACAAAGAACAGCCACCTGTCAGCTATGTCATGTAGGCCTTTGTCGCTGATTGACGCTTTCGGCAATTCCCCTGTCGTTTTTGCACCCGGCTCCGTCGGCCCCTGAGCATATGCTGGCCCCAAAGCGCCGGCAGACGATTCGGCGCATGAATCGCCAATAAGGGGACGCCTGATGAGCCCAGCCGAGTTGCACGCCGACAGCATCGTTATCGACGGTCTGATTATTGCCAAGTGGAACCGCGACCTGTTCGAAGACATGCGCAAAGGTGGCCTCACCGCCGCTAATTGCACGGTGTCGGTGTGGGAAGGCTTCCAGGCCACGATCAACAACATCGTTGCCAGCCAGACCCTGATCCGTGAAAACAGCGACCTGGTGATCCCGGTGAAAACTACCGCCGACATTCGCCGTGCAAAAGAGCAGGGCAAGACCGGCATCATCTTCGGCTTCCAGAACGCCCATGCGTTTGAGGACCAACTCGGCTACGTCGAGATCTTCAAGCAGCTCGGCGTGGGTGTGGTGCAGATGTGCTACAACACCCAGAACCTGGTCGGCACCGGTTGCTACGAGCGTGACGGCGGGCTGTCGGGCTTTGGTCGTGAGATCGTCGGTGAGATGAACCGTGTCGGCATCATGTGCGACCTGTCCCACGTCGGTTCCAAAACCAGCGAAGAAGTCATCCTCGAATCGAAAAAGCCAGTGTGCTACTCCCACTGCCTGCCGTCGGGCCTTAAAGAGCACCCGCGCAACAAGTCCGATGAAGAGCTCAAGTTCATCGCCGACCATGGCGGTTTTGTCGGCGTGACCATGTTCGCGCCGTTCCTGGCCAAGGGCATCGATTCGACCATCGACGACTACGCCGAAGCCATCGAATACACCATGAACATCGTCGGCGAAGACGCCATTGGCATTGGCACCGACTTCACCCAGGGCCATGGCCAGGATTTCTTTGAAATGCTGACCCATGACAAAGGCTACGCCCGCCGCCTGACCAGCTTCGGCAAGATCATCAACCCGCTGGGCATCCGCACCGTGGGCGAGTTCCCCAACCTCACCGAGACCCTGCTCAAACGCGGCCACAGCGAGCGCGTGGTGCGCAAGATCATGGGCGAGAACTGGGTCAATGTCTTGAAAGACGTCTGGGGCGAATAAGCCACCGCATTTCTCCCCCGGCCGTTCGCATCGGGGGCACACCTAAGAATTTTCTGGAGTTAAGTTTCCATGGCCAAAATCGCCCCGCAATTGCCTATCGAAGTCGACAGCGAAACCGGTGTCTGGACCTCCGACGCCCTGCCAATGCTGTATGTGCCACGGCATTTCTTCGTCAACAACCACATGGGCATCGAAGAAGTCCTGGGCAGCGATGCCTACGCCGAAATCCTCTACAAGGCCGGCTACAAATCCGCCTGGCACTGGTGTGAAAAAGAAGCTGAGTGCCACGGCCTGGAAGGCGTTGCGGTGTTCGAGCACTACATGAAGCGCCTGTCGCAACGCGGCTGGGGCCTGTTCAAGATCCAGGATATCGACCTCGACAAAGGCACCGCCAGCGTCAAGTTGGAACACTCGGCGTTTGTCTACGTGTACGGCAAGGTCGGGCGCAAAGTGGACTACATGTTCACCGGTTGGTTTGCCGGTGCCATGGACCAGATTCTGCAGGCGCGCGGCAGCAAGATTCGCACCGTAGCCGAGCAAGTTTACGGAGGCTCCGAAGAGGGCCATGACGACGGCCTGTTCACCGTCAAGCCGTTGTAAGTCGAGGAACCGTGCCATGGCTTTCGAAGCAATGTTTGCGCCGATCCAGATCGGCAAACTGACCATCCGCAACCGCGTGCTCAGTACCGCCCACGCCGAGGTGTATGCCACCGACGGCGGCATGACCACCGACCGCTATGTGAAGTACTACGAAGAGAAAGCCAAGGGCGGTATCGGCCTGGCGATCTGTGGCGGCTCCTCGGTGGTGGCCATCGACAGCCCGCAGGAATGGTGGAGTTCGGTGAACCTGTCCACCGACCGCATCATCCCGCACTTCCAGAACCTGGCCGACGCCATGCACAAGCATGGCGCCAAGATCATGATCCAGATTACCCACATGGGCCGTCGCTCGCGCTGGGACGGCTTTAACTGGCCAACCCTGATGTCGCCGTCCGGCGTGCGCGAGCCGGTACACCGCGCCACCTGCAAGACCATCGAGCCGGAAGAAATCTGGCGCGTGATCGGCAACTACGCCAGCGCCGCCAAGCGCGCCAAGGCCGGTGGCCTGGACGGTGTCGAACTGTCCGCGGTGCACCAGCACATGATCGACCAGTTCTGGAGCCCGCGGGTCAACAAGCGTACCGACGAATGGGGCGGCACCTTCGAGGGCCGCATGAAGTTCGGCCTGGAAGTACTCAAGGCCGTGCGCGCCGAGGTCGGTGACGACTTCTGCGTGGGCATGCGCCTGTGTGGTGACGAGTTCCACCCGGACGGCTTGTCCCACGAGGACATGAAGCAAATCGCCAAGTATTACGACGACACCGGCATGCTCGATTTTATCGGCGTGGTGGGCTCGGGTTGCGACACCCACAACACCCTGGCCAACGTGATCCCCAACATGAGCTACCCGCCGGAGCCGTTCCTGCACCTGGCGGCCGGTATCAAGGAAGTGGTCAAGGTTCCAGTGCTGCACGCACAGAACATCAAGGACCCGAACCAGGCCACGCGCATTCTGGAAGGCGGCTATGTGGACATGGTCGGCATGACCCGTGCGCACATCGCCGACCCGCACCTGATCGCCAAGATCAAGATGGGCCAGATCGACCAGATCAAACAATGCGTCGGCGCCAACTACTGCATCGACCGCCAATACCAGGGCCTGGATGTGCTGTGCATCCAGAACGCCGCGACCTCCCGTGAATACATGGGCGTGCCGCACATCATCGAGAAATCCACCGGGGCCAAACGCAAAGTCGTGGTGGTCGGTGCCGGTCCGGCCGGGATGGAAGCGGCGCGGGTCGCGGCCGAACGTGGCCACGACGTAACCCTGTTGGAGAAGAAAGAGTTTATCGGCGGGCAAATCACCACCGCCTCCAAAGCCCCGCAGCGTGACCAGATTGCCGGTATCACCCGCTGGTTCCAGCTGGAGTTGGCCCGCTTGAAAGTCGACCTGCGCCTGGGCGTGGCGGCGGATGCCGAGACCATCCTGGACCTGCGGCCTGACATCGTGGTGCTGGCCGTCGGCGGGCATCCGTTTATCGAGCAGAACGAACATTGGGGCGCCGCTGAAGGCCTGGTAGTCAGCAGTTGGGACGTGCTCGACGGCAAAGTCGCGCCGGGCAAGAACGTGCTGGTGTACGACACCATCTGCGAGTTCACCGGCATGTCGGTGGCGGACTTCCTGGCCGACAAAGGCAGCCAGGTGGAAATCGTCACCGACGACATCAAGCCTGGCGTGGCGATTGGCGGTACGTCGTTCCCGACTTACTACCGCAGCATGTACCCCAAAGAAGTGATCATGACCGGCGACATGATGCTGGAAAAGGTTTACCGCGAGGGCGACAAGCTGGTGGCGGTGCTGGAGAACGAATACACCGGCGCCAAGGAAGAACGCGTGGTTGACCAGGTGGTGGTCGAGAACGGCGTGCGCCCGGACGAAGCTATCTACTACGGGCTCAAGGAAGGTTCGCGCAACAAGGGCCAGATTGACGTCGAAGCCTTGTTCGCGATCAAGCCGCAGCCGTGCTTGAGCGAAGCGGGTGACGGCTACTTGCTGTTCCGCATTGGTGACTGTGTGGCGCAGCGTAATACCCACGCCGCTATCTATGACGCCCTGCGCTTGTGCAAGGATTTCTAGGCAACCACCGAACCACTGTGGGAACCGGTCAATGTGGGAGCCGGGCTTGCCCGCGATGCAGGCGACTCGGTCTTGAGTGACACCGAGGCGATGCCATCGCAGGCAAGCCAGCTCCCACCTTTATCCGGTTCCCATGCAAGACCTGTGTGGTCTTTGGGAGCTTCACCATGTTGAACACCTTGCTTCCTATTCTCTTGTTTGCAGCCATCGGCCTCGCCGCCCTAGGCGCCCTGCGCCGGGTGAACATGTGGCGCCGTGGGCGTGCTTCCAAGGTTGACTTGCTGGGCGGCCTGCTGGCCATGCCCAAGCGCTACATGGTCGACCTGCACCACGTGGTCGCCCGCGACAAATACATCGCCAACACCCACGTCGCCACAGCCCTGGGCTTTGTGCTGTCGGCGTTGCTGGCCATTTTGGTGCACGGTTTTGGCCTGCATAACCGTATCCTCGGCTATGCCTTGCTGCTGGCCTCGGTGCTGATGTTTGTCGGCGCCACCTTCGTCTATTTACGTCGGCGCAACCCGCCATCACGCCTGTCGAAAGGCCCGTGGATGCGCCTGCCGAAAAGCCTGATGGCGTTCTCGGTCAGCTTCTTCCTGGTGACCTTGCCGGTGGCCGGGATTCTGCCCGCCGACTTCGGCGGCTGGCTGCTCGCCGCGCTCTTGAGCCTGGGCGTGCTGTGGGGCGTAAGCGAAATGTTCTTCGGCATGACCTGGGGCGGGCCGATGAAGCACGCCTTCGCCGGTGCCCTGCACTTGGCCTGGCACCGCCGCGCCGAGCGTTTTGGTGGCGGCCGCTCTACAGGTTTGAAGCCGCTCGACCTCAGCGATAAAACCGCGCCATTGGGCGTGGAAAAACCCAAGGATTTCACCTGGAACCAACTGCTCGGCTTCGACGCCTGCGTGCAGTGCGGCAAGTGCGAAGCGGCGTGCCCGGCGTTCGCCGCCGGCCAGCCGCTGAACCCGAAAAAACTCATTCAGGACATGGTCGTCGGCCTGGCCGGTGGCACCGATGCCAAGTTCGCCGGCAGCCCTTATCCAGGTAAACCGATTGGCGAGCACGGCGGCAACCCGCACCAGCCGATCGTCAACGGCTTGGTTGATGCCGAAACCCTGTGGTCGTGCACCACCTGCCGCGCCTGCGTGGAAGAGTGCCCGATGATGATCGAGCACGTCGACGCCATCGTCGACATGCGCCGCCACCTCACCCTGGAAAAAGGTGCCACGCCGAACAAGGGCGCCGAAGTCCTGGAAAACCTGATCGCCACCGACAACCCCGGCGGCTTCGCACCGGGCGGTCGCCTCAACTGGGCAGCGGACCTGAACTTGCCGTTGCTCAGCGAAAAAGGCAGCAGCGACGTGCTGTTCTGGGTCGGCGACGGCGCTTTCGACATGCGCAACCAACGCACCTTGCGCGCCTTCGTCAAAGTGCTGAAAGCGGCCAAGGTCGATTTTGCAGTACTGGGCCTGGAGGAGCGCGACAGCGGTGACGTCGCTCGCCGCCTGGGTGATGAGGCCACGTTCCAATTGCTCGCCACACGCAACATCCAGACCCTGGCCAAGTACAGCTTCAAGCGTATCGTCACCTGCGACCCGCACAGCTTTCACGTGCTGAAAAACGAATACGGCGCCTTCAACGGTAATTATGTCGTGCAGCACCACAGCACCTTCATGGCCGAGCTGATCGGTGAAGGCGCGCTGAACCTGGGCCAGCACAAGGGCAACAGCGTGACCTACCACGACCCTTGTTACCTGGGCCGTTACAACGGCGAATACGAGGCGCCGCGCCAAGTGCTGCGGGCGTTGGGCATTGAGGTCAAGGAGATGCAACGCTCGGGCTTCCGTTCGCGCTGCTGCGGCGGCGGTGGCGGCGCGCCGATCACCGATATTCCCGGCAAGCAGCGGATCCCGGATATGCGCATGGAAGACATCCGTGAAACCGGCGCCGAGCTGGTGGCCGTGGGT
>NZ_VBVZ01000203.1 GCF_005863185.1 Pseudomonas edaphica | reverse complement strand
AAACAACTGCGGCAGGAACTGAAAACATCAGTGACCGATAACCTTGCCCAAAAAAGCGAAAACGATCGCCTGCGGCAGCGGGAAAGCAGCATCGAACAGCGCGTCGAAAGCCTGCTGGACACTGAGCGCAATCGCGCGGAACAGGCCCGCAACAGTGAGACCGAGCAGACCCAAGGCCTGCTAAAGGATCTGCAGCAACAGCTGCAGACACTCAGCCAAAAAGAGCTGGACCTGCCCATTGGTCTTGGCCTGCGTGCGGGCGATCAGCCCCCCTCGGGCAATGAAACACTGCGTTGGGTTGAGCCAGATGACGCACGTCCGGCCACGCCACGCGGTAAAGAAAAAACCGCCACATTTCCAACGCGCTTTGGTCCCGCCCAGCAGCCCTTACAGCAAGTCACTGAGGCGGTGACCGAGCGTAGAGCCAAGTCCGTCGTATCCGCTACGCCGGTGTACAGCGTGCCAGCCAATGCAACCTTGATGGGCTCAGTGGCCATGACGGCCCTGATTGGCCGCGTTCCCATCGATGGCACCGTCAATGACCCTTACCCGTTCAAAGTGCTGATTGGCCCAGACAATTTGACCGCCAACGGCATCGATCTGCCGCAGGTCGCAGGCGCTGTGGTCAGCGGTACGGCTTCAGGAGATTGGACCCTGTCCTGCGTTCGAGGCCAGGTGCGCTCCATCACCTTTGTTTTTCAAGACGGCACCATTCGTACCGTGCCTGAGCACAAGGGCAATGCGCAAAACGAACGCTCAACACAAGACGCTTTGGGATGGATCAGCGATCCCTATGGCATCCCCTGTGTGGGCGGCGAGCGGCGCAGCAACGCCCAACAGTACCTGGGCTCCCAAGCCTTGATCACCGCCGCTGGGGCTGGAGCGGCTTCCTTGATCAAGAACAATGGCAGCACTACCTACATCAACCCCAGCAACGGCTCACTCGGCAGCGTCGGCATTACGGGTAATGAGGCCATGGGCCGCGTGTTGGCCAGTGGCGTGCAGGAGATGTCGCAATGGGTCAACAAGCTGTATGGACAGGCGTTTGCGGCGGTATATGTCGAGCCGGGCGCCAAGGTGGCCGTCCATATTCAACAGGCTTTGGCCATCGACTATGACACCGCCGGGCGCAAAGTCGACCACACCCTCGGAGGTAGCCATGGCTATGTGGAGCTGGATTAAAACGCTGAGCCTTGTCGGACTTTTGGGGTGGTTGGCTGGCTGTTCTACCAACAGTGAAAACCTGCTCACCCATAACGGCAGCAACATGCTGGACGTGTGGAATCAGCACGCCAATCCATCGATCAGGCAGTTGAATGAAGTACGCTGGGCACTCCGTCGCCCGCTGCTACACAGCGAAATCTCGAACGCGCCTTACACACGCACGGCCCAAACCGAGATTTACCAACAGTTCAAACGTCTGCCCAATCCGGACATGGTGATGTTTGTATTTCCCCATCTGGTCGGCAGTGATCCCGTGCCCGTGCCGGGCTACAGCACGGTGTTTCCATTTTATCAACGCGTGCAATACGCCTTGCCCGGCGAGCGCTTGGATGATTATTGATGAGCATCTGGCGAAGCGGCAAACGACGACCCGCCACCCGCACCGATGAGCGGGCGCTATATCACGCAGCACCGTCGTTTGTTGAGCTACTGCCCTGGGTTGAGTACTTGCCCGAGACGGGCTGCCTACTGCTCGATGATGGCCGCTCTGTGGCCGCCTGCTTCGAACTCACACCGGTCGGCACCGAAGGTCGTGAGGCCGAGTGGCTGCTGCAGGCGCGTGATGCCCTGGAAAATGCCCTGCAAGACAGCTTGAATGAACACGATGATCACCCTTGGGTCGTTCAGTTCTACGCCCAGGATGAAACCCACTGGCAGGGTTACCTCGATACGCTGGAGAGCTACCTGCATCCACGTGTCCGAGACTCAGTATTTACGCAGTTCTACCTGCGCTCCTTTACCCATCATCTAAATGCGATCGCCAAGCCCGGCGGACTCTTTGAAGACACCGCCCTCACCCACCTGCCATGGCGCGGACAAACCCGACGCGTGCGGATGGTGGTGTACCGGCATCTACCGGCGGCGGTTTCCTCTCGCAGTGACCTGGCGGCCGAAATCGCTTTGAATACGCTGTGCGAGCGGCTAACTGCAGGCCTTGCCAATGCTGGGGTGAAGTCCAGTCGTTTGGATGCGAGTCAGATTCATGACTGGCTATTGCGCTGGTTTAACCCTAACCCCACCTCGGTGGACGATCAACGCCACTTCTATGCATTAGCAAGCCATCCAGAAACTCCGGCCTCCGGCGACCTCAACCTCGCCAGTGGCACCGACTTCACACAACGCCTGTTCTTCAACTCACCTCGCTCCGACGCGCAGCACGGTGTGTGGTATTTCGACGAGATGCCCCATCGCGTCATTCTGGTCGACCGCCTGCGCAGCCCGCCCGCTATCGGCCATCTGACGGGCGAGCGGCGCAAGGGAGACGCCATCAACAGCCTGTTTGAGCAATTGCCCGAAGACACCGTGTTATGCCTGACCCTGGTGGCCACACCTCAAGACGCCCTGGAAGCGCACCTCAATCACCTGAACAAGAAATCTGTCGGCGACACTTTGGCCTCCGAACAAACCCGCCAGGACGTGCAGCAGGCGCGCTCCATGATCGGCAGCGCACACAAGCTGTATCGCGGCTCAGTGGCGTTTTATCTGCGCGGCAAGGACCTGAATGAGCTGGATGCCCGAGGCGTACAACTGACTAATGCCTTGCTCAATGCCGGTGTGCAACCGGTGCGCGAAGCCGATGAAGTCGCGCCGCTCAATAGCTACCTGCGCCACCTGCCGTGTGTGTTCGATCCCGCCAAAGACACGCGCCAGTGGTATACCCAACTGATGTTCGTCCAACACGCGGCGCACCTCGCCCCGGTATGGGGACGTAGCCAAGGCACCGGCCATCCCGGTATCACCTTCTTCAACCGTGGCGGCGGCGCCCTGACCTTCGACCCGCTCAACCGCCTTGACCGGCAGATGAATGCCCATTTGTTTTTATTCGGACCTACGGGCTCTGGCAAGTCCGCCACCCTCAACAACATCCTTAACCAGATCACCGCCATCTACCGGCCGCGCCTGTTTATCGTCGAGGCCGGCAATTCCTTTGGCCTGTTTGGCGAGTTTGCCCAGCGTCTGGACCTCAGCGTGCATCGCGTCACGCTGGCACCTGGAGCTGGCGTCAGTCTGGCGCCCTTTGCAGACGCGCAGCGATTAGTGGAAACACCCCATCAGGTTTATACCCTTGACGCCGACCGCCTCGACGACCTCGACAACGACGAACAACGCGACATCTTGGGCGAACTGGAAATCACCGCGCGACTGATGATCACCGGCGGTGAAGACAAGGAAGAAGCCCGCCTGACCCGTGCTGATCGCAGCCTGATTCGCCAATGCATTCTTCAGGCCGCCCAAACCTGCGTAGCGGCCGCCCGCACGGTACTGACCGAAGATGTCTGCAACGCCTTGCGCGAGCGCAGCAACGACCCCGCGTTACCGGAAATGCGCCGCAATCGTCTGCAAGAGATGGCCGAAGCGATGGCATTATTCTGCCAAGGCCTGGATGGCGAGTTATTCAACCGCCCCGGCACGCCATGGCCCGAAGCCGATATCACCATCGTCGACCTCGCCACCCTCGCCCGCGAAGGCTACAACGCTCAACTGTCCATCGCCTACCTGTCGCTGCTCAACACCGTCAACAACATCGCCGAACGCGACCAATACCTGGGGCGGCCCATCATCAACGTCACCGATGAAGGCCATATCATCACCAAGAACCCACTGCTGGCGCCCTACGTGGTCAAGATCGTCAAGATGTGGCGCAAGCTCGGTGCATGGTACTGGCTGGCCACGCAGAACCTGGATGACCTGCCCAAGGCGGCCGAGCCGATGTTGAATATGATTGAATGGTGGATCTGCCTGAGCATGCCGCCGGATGAGGTGGAAAAGGTGGCGCGTTTTCGCGAGCTGAGCCCGGCGCAGAAGGCGCTTATGTTGTCAGCACGAAAGGAGGCGGGGAAATATTGTGAGGGCGTGATTTTGTCGAAGTCGATGGAGGTGCTGTTTCGGGCGGTGCCGCCTAGCTTGCATCTGGCGTTGGCGATGACGGAGCCGGAGGAGAAGGCGGCGCGGTTTGGTTTGATGCGTGAGCACGGGATTAGCGAGTTGGATGCAGCCCAGCGAATGGCACAAGAAATGGATCGAAATCGAAGGATAGAGCCATTAGAATTTGAGGGGCTGGCGAGCTGATAACTAGCCGCTTGTTTTAACCTGCACGCTCACCCGGAGTGACGGCGCCGGTACTCAAACAACGGTTTCATTCCGAAATGAGTACCAAAATAATGCCGCACTGGGATCGTCCAAACGATGAGACGGCAAATAGAACATGAGCCTATATCCCACGTAGCTGCATGCTCTCATAAGCTGATAAGATCGCTATCACGCTAAAAATGATAGCGCGGCGCTGATTTCTCCAGAAATAAGAACTGCAATACGCTAATCACCAGCTCCAAATATAAGGAACATACGATGGGAAGCTTTTTAACCTGTCAATTCTGCCTGAACACTATAGAAACCTCGTCAAGCTATGCAGTCGATCACTTCCAACCTAAAAGCCCAGTTGACTTTCCATTCACTGACAACTTGCTGTTCGTCTGTAATGCGTGCAACTCTCGAATCCGTCCAGCGCCAACGAAATATGAATTCATTCTTTTTCTTTCTGACTTAATGCGTGAAAACGACGAATACACGGATATTGTACAGGAAGCTGTATTCGGTAAGTCACACCGCTACAGAGCGGACATTCTGGCGAATCACAAAATACACTCTCGACACAAAAAGCTACTCATCGAGTGCCGATCTACCACTATTCCTGCACTTATAAAAGTTTATGACGAGATTGAAAACTTAAAAAATTACGCAGCGACTTATGGAGAGTGCCAACCGGTTTTCGCAATCCCCGCCACCTTGAGGGAGGAGGACAGCCAAGCGCTAAAAGCGGCTGGGATTTTGCTCTGGGACCTCGATTACTTCGCCCATAACTTTTCAGAACAATTGCCTAGACTGGAGCCAAGTCACTTTAAACTTTTACTATCTAAAAGAGTTAAGCGCGGGCCAAAACTTACCAGAGAAGATCAATTGATAGTCGAATTGAAGGGATGCGAACCTGGGAGACCGGACTGGAGCGTTTACCAAAATCTGGTAGGCAGCATCTTGGAGCACTTGTTCTGCCCGCCCTTAAAAAGCCCGCTTCCAGAGCATGCAGATAAATCGAAGACAAACAGGCGCGACTTCATACTGCCTAATTACGCAGAAAATGGATTCTGGCATTTCCTTCAACGTAATTACATGTCTGATTTCTTAGTAGTTTACGCCAAAAATTACACTCGCAAGCTCGGCAAGAATGAAAGCCTACAAGTCGCAAACTATCATAAACCCCAAGGAGCTGGGCTTTTCGGCATGATATTTTCGCGAGAGGGGTGCGATGCCGCGGGAGGTACTCACACCATAAGGGAACAGTGGATGAGCCATAGAAAGCTAATTCTCGTATTTAACGATGAAGATGTGCGCTCAATGTTGCTCGCAAAAAGAGACGGCAGAAAGCCAGAGGAAGTCGTTGAGCAGAAACTCGAAGAGTTTCGACTTTTGATTTAAAAGTGAACCTTGAGGTTTCGCCACGCTCTGGCCCAAATAGCCAATGTCCATCCAAGAGGACCGCAAGGCTGTAAATAATAAGCACAGCAGCTAGGACACTGGACCGTATAGCGATTACGCCGGTTTATGGTGAAGATCTTTCGCGTGGTTACAGCAGCTTGCGTCGAAAACTACTTTGCGCTAACTTGACCACACGTCGCTACATGGTCGACGGGCTGCCCACCCCTTGAGGCCTCACCGGCCGCAGCTAACCGGATCGAACCATGATCATTACAGCAATTTCTTGACCTGAGCCTCTTCCGGGCGTCGGGGATGGCGGGTGGGCGTCTCCGATGTCGCTCCTTAGGAGCAACGGAGAAACTTATGGTACCGACTACACACCGCGAAACCATCAAAGTGCAGGCCAAGCGTCTGCGCGATTTGTTCGATATCGACTTGACCACTGCCAAATACGTTTTAGCCCGCGGCCCCTATGGCTGTGCCGATTGGGCAGACCTGTGTGCCCAACTTGATCAAGAGCAGCCTCTTCAAGGTCCGCTGCAACTGGCCGAGTTGCCCCAGTCCCTGACCGCTACAGCATTTCTGGCCAAGCATCTATGCCCGTTGGCCGCCTCGGTCAGCCAACTGATCATCACCAACCGCAACTTGCCAGCGCTCTGCGAAGCGCTGCGCCAGGTGTTTGCGGTGCCGGGTAACCCAGTGGCACTGCCGGATGTGTTGCAAGCCGTCACGCCGAGTGAATGGCTGCCCACTGACATGGGCCCCGACCCACTGGCGGTTATTCAAAGTCGAGTCTGTGTCAACGGCGTGGAACTACTGCTGTTTGGAACACGGATTTTCTGGCCGCGGTTATTTACCTTTGACGCCGAGATCACCGTCGAGCCATTGACTGCAGAGCCCTTTGGCGACGAGCTGAAAATCATGTGGGAGGTCGCTCCGTGGTATCAAGCGAGCCGAGACTATCTGTTCGAGTATCAACGTGGAGACGATTGGGACGACCTGCCAGAGTTCATTGAGCCGCTGATCCCCGCGTGCTCGCGCATGCAACAACATTCCCTGTGGTTTGCGCAGTGCCTGAAAGAGTGGTCGCAGGAACGCCGCTACAGCGACGAAGGTGAGGAATTCATTCCGTTCCTCTACCAGGGCAACGCCTATCTGGTGTTCGGCGTGCCCTGCTCAGAATCTGTCATACATCCGCAGTTGCGTCGGCAGTACATCCAGTTCCCGGACGAAGACAATAACCGCTATCAAATTATTCTGGTCGGCGGCCAGTTGCTGAAGATCGAGACGCTGATCGTGTCCAAACCCCAACCCCAGCATTGGGATTACTCAGACTATCACCGGAGCCTGTGCAACGGGTTGCTGGGCGGCGCGGCGGCCGCGGGTTGGATCAGCACGCCCTTGAACGGCTGGGGTAATTTGTTATTTATCACTCCCGCCTGCCGCTTCGCCCTGGAATGCCAACTGCGTGTTGAGATCAAGCCAGAGCCCAATGAAACGCTCCTTACCCTGCAGACTGACAATCCAGACCTTGCCATGGAAGTGCTGGAGCGGGTGCGCAAGGGGAATTTCATTCACTATGAGCACGCTACGTTCGGTGCGCGCTACGCTATGCGCATTGACCTGCCGGTCGACCATGGCAGAGTTGATCTGAGCCTGTCGATGAACTGTATCGAACAGACAGTCTTCCACAGTACCCATCTGATCAACCGGCGCATAACTCAAAGCGATGGGGACAGGCATACGCTGTACTGCAATATTGAACCGGCATTACTCAAGCTCGTGGAGCGCCAACCGTTCAAGTTGCTGAAGAAAGCAATTCGCGAAGGGCAGATCTTGCGCGTACAAGGGTTTTCAGAGCATCTCAAGGCAGCGCCAACCTTGCTGGCCAGTGAACCAGCGCTCGATCCGACCTTCAACGCGGTGACCAACCCCTTGGAGGAGCCGATGTTCGACGGGGATGGGGAGTTAAGCTTCCACACGATTCGCTTTCAACGCAGTAATTTCTGACCAAGTAACCAGGGACGCGGTGAATGCCGCGTTCCTGGACAACAGGACGTTTCCGTCCTCAACCAACCCAAGTACCAATCGGCGCTAGTGCGGCGAGGCACGTTGAAGTCCTCTCCGTCGCCTCCGCCCTAGGGTAGGATCTTTGACACACTGAAAAGCGTTAAGCCCAACCTTGCCCAGGTGCGTCCTGCGAACAGCCCAGTACCCATGCCTAAGCCCCTTCAACATTCAGCTTCTTCAGCCTGAAACATCTCAATCAGCTTCTGGTTATAGTCATCCAAATAACGTTGAAGCCCCTCGCGATCAACCAGCCGCACCGCCGCTGTGCTGGCTAACTCCTTGGCCGGTCGGGTGAAGTAGGAATTTGTAACCACCATCGCCTCATCACAGCCATAGAACGCCTTGGCGGAAATCGCCTGCTGAACGGCGGAGTTGCCTACAGAACCCGTATAGTTTTTTGCTTGAATAACCATGTTCTTGCCGAAGCGGCTCACAAACAGATCAGCACCTTGATCCGCTGTTTTTTTGGTTTCCTTGACGTCATAGCCAATGGTTTGAAAGATCTCAACCAAAAACGCCTCAAACTGGAAACCGTCCATTCCGTCGACGAGATACATCGTAATAAAGCGATTGGGGTTGAAGTGCTCCAGCTGACTTGCGAGTCGCTCCACCAAGATATCGAAGTAAATCGTTTCGCACAGGCTAAGACCTTGTCGGAACGCCTGCATCGGTAGCAACGGCGTACCGGCCGTGGAAGTCGCCAGCGGATTGAATTGAATACCGGAATAATCGACCTCGTTCTCCCACAGGTAGTAGTAAAACAGCGCAAGATCCGCTCGAAATGTGGTGCCTGCTTCCTCGATCCATGACCTCAAAGTGTCAGAGAGGTTGGCTTTGATATGCCGGCTAAGCTCTCGCGAAAAGCCCAAATAAACCGAGTTGAACGATGTCGTCAGAAGCAGCTTATCCAAGAGCGAAGGCAGCTGTTCCAGCTCATCAAAACCTTTGCGAATCAAGACCTCCCGGAACAGTTCCCTCTCGGTATAAACGCCATCCATCCTCGGCCCTGGTGCTTCGGCGTCCTCACGACCGCTCGCGCCCTCACGCGTGGTGTGAATAAAATTGGTGAAGTACGGCTGCTTCAGCTCTGCGTACTTCCTCAAGACATTATTCAGTAAATCGTTGAGTTGGGCCTGCTCCTTCTTTTTGCCCAGAAAGTCTTTGATCAGACCTTTCGACCGGTATTGAAAGTCTGGGTAAAACGAAGGATCTAAAGGAGTGAGGTGTCGAGTACTCAATTCAGACGAGGGCGACAACTCAGAGCTCGTACACCACGGGCATGCCGTTTCGAAGGTGGTCCTGTTGCATCCATTGCACTGGTAAATCATCGAAGTTCATCCCGTTTTGATGGTGAGCTGCATGGCATGTTGAGCGATGAATCGAGCGGCATAGAGACCTTGTTACTGCCCGCATCCAATCATCTGGCCAGTAGGGGTGATCGTGCAGACGTTCCCCTCGCTGTCTTCGGTGTGAGCGCCGCTGCTATCACTCCAAGACTTGATTGAATAGCTATTCCCTTCGCTGTCGCTCGACTCGACCACGTGACCATTTGCATAGGGCCGAGTCTCGGTATCCAGGTGATAGGTATTCCCTTCGCTGTCGCTCGACTCGACCACGTGACCATTTGCATAGGGCCGAGTCTCGGTATCCAGGTGATAGGTATTCCCGTCGGTATCCCAGGACCGGGCGTGGATATCGCCATCTGCGTCCGTTTCGACGTCCGAGCAGACCATGTATTCGTCCTCGCCGAAGCACTCAGCATTGACGGTCGAGGACAGTGAAGCGCCTAGACATACGATTAAAGCCATTCCGATGCATCTCATAACAACCCCCTCTTCAAGTCAGTCAAGCACCGACAGCGAAGCGTGTTGCGTCAAGTACCGCCACCGGCGCGAAGCCAAGGGTCTTCTTGAAGCTCATGTTGTGAACAAAATTCTTCATGGCATCAGATGGGTCAATTGCGTCAAGGTTGAGCGCATCCATGGTCGATCGGGAAAACGCGACGCTGAGGATCGGCAGCTCTTGCATATGGCCCGTTGCGC